>NZ_JAATOU010000019.1:0-69434 GCF_011806445.1 Pseudoalteromonas sp. HF66 | reverse complement strand
TGTTTATGTGCGCTACAAACCACTTGACCAGTAACTGGCTTCATATGTAGCATACAAGTTCAATAATCGAGTACAACGCCGATACTCTGCTCAGTAACGCCAGATGGTTAGTGTTTTATGAATCTCATTTTGAACGCCAATTTTATAAGGGATCTCAAATTAAGTGGCAATTTCTTATTTCCTCGAATCTTCAACTCCTTGAATCCAAATAATAGTAGCTGCCTGAGATTCTCAAATTATGTGGCAATCGCCATATGAAATGATAATCAAGGAACCGTTTTGACGTATGAAAGGGCTAAAGTAACCATTTTTGTTAAAACTTACGGCGCTTTTCTAAAGCGCCGATATCAAGCCTAACTCAATGTGCCGCCATCACTAAATTTGAAGCAATCCAAATGGCAAACCGAGCATAACGCTTTATAAAATACTCGCTAATATTTTAATTTATAAGATAACTTCATCCTTTGGATGATGGATTCCATCGTATATTTTAACTGGCTCTAAATCATAGGGGTTAACACCATCAAGACAAGCAACATTGATTGCAAATTGATGAGGGTTAGAACGCCTTTGATGATGAGTATATATTCCACATGTTTTACAAAAATAGTGTTTTGCTGCCATGGTGTTAAATTGATAGAGGGTTAAGTTATCTTCGCCTTTAATAATTTTCAGGTTTTCAAGCAAAACAGAAGCAGCAATTGCTCCACGCTTACGACACATGGAACATGAACAACGACGCGGGTCTTCTAAACCATGAGGCATAATCAGCTCTAACTCAACGGTGCCACAATGACATTTAGCATTGTGTACTCTTTTTATTTCCATATTGCTACCTCCCTTCTGACACTACAAAATTTAGAGTTGGGAATTAAATTTGATATGCTTTATTTCACCCTTATTCGCATATTTTAAGTATGGTAAAAATAATCTGTTCGGCCCCGTCACCTATCTCATTTACCAATAAAATTCTCTTCAATTCATTTTATGAACTTTTCCCGAGTTTATTTTGGGTTAGAAGCTTTTTTCTTGTATCTACTTTTTAGGATGTAACATACGTTTAAAGGTGTTATCTGCCAAAATATAATGGTGAAACAATGCAGCCGCGGCATGAAAGCCGATTAAGTAATAACCTAACTCGCCGACTGTTTCATGTATTTCTTTTATAGACTTACCCAACTCTTTGTTTTCACTTGCTAATGCAGGAAGCTCTATACCGAAAAATGGCACTGGTTTTCCTGACATACTCAATATTAACCAGCCTGCTATTGGCATCGCCAACATAAACACATAAAGCGCAATGTGTACTAATTTAGCTAAAGCATCTTGCCATTTAGCAGGCGTAGGCTGTATTGCGGGTATCGGACCTGCCAATACACGCATAACTATCCTCACAACGACTAAAGCTAAAACTGATAAGCCCAACATAAAGTGCCACATTTTAAAAGCATCGCGGGTTTCAGTACCTTTATCAAATAATTCACGTAGCTCAATACTAGCGAAAACCGTCACAATTAAAATAAACATAAGCCAGTGTAAGGCAATTGAAATAGTACTGTAATGAGTTGTTGTATTTTTAAAATTCATAATGCCTCGTTTGTACAGAAACGCATTCACAGTAGTACATAGTTTATATGCGTTTGAAATTCGTGGATTTAGTGTAGCGTTCAATCATTGTTACTTTAATGATCTGAAACATAAACAAGTTATAAATTATCTTGTTTATTTTTTACCTAGTGTCTCACTCTACTTTGCTAACCTTAAAAAAAACTTATGTATTTTTTAAAAAATAAATAACAGAAATGAAAAACGGCAAGCTGAACTTACCGTTAAATTTATTGTAGTTAAAATTCAAAGTCTAATAATAGCTAACATATCATCATCTTCTTCGTCCAAGCCAACCTCTTGAAAACCAAAACTTGAATAGAATTCTTTAGCTACAGGGTTTTTTGGGTCATAACAGATTTCGATTTCTTTAACAGTGGGACTCTGTTTAATAGCATCTATTGCTTGCGTTAATGCTTCCCTACCAATCCCTTTGTTCTGATAGCTCTTATCAACCATAAACCGCCAAATTGAAATTTTGTAAGGAGATTCTTGAACCCACATCAAAAAGCCGACGGGTAGATTGTCGCTATAAATAGCCCTGCACGTATAACCTGTATTATAAAATGACTCAACTAATGACCACATATTACAAGCAACATACTCTTCTTGAGAGTCTGCCACATCCAGATCACAAACAGGTTCGTAATTCGATTTGTCTATTTCTTCCAATGAAATATTCATATTTACCTTAGATTCTAATAATATATAGAACAAATATATGATGTTCATCTGAAAAACAAAGAGTAAATGCCACTCAAGCATTTGGTTCTTCGTCCAT
Source organism: Pseudoalteromonas sp. HF66 (assembly GCF_011806445.1). Classification (NCBI taxonomy): domain Bacteria; kingdom Pseudomonadati; phylum Pseudomonadota; class Gammaproteobacteria; order Alteromonadales; family Pseudoalteromonadaceae; genus Pseudoalteromonas; species Pseudoalteromonas sp. HF66. Next base: position 67,048 of record NZ_JAATOU010000019.1, on the reverse strand, counting down.
ACATGGCATTTTAAATACTCTATTTCAATCATTTAAGAAGTACTCAAGTATCACTATCGGTTAATAATTTATTGCAAGCATAAAATTGAACTTAACTAATTACGCCATAAAAACAAAACACTCTTTGAACTAACCATTTTATCGTTATAAATATCAATTAAATATTTAGTTAGCACCTTATCAGGTGTAATTACTTATATAGATAAATATCTAAGTAAATACATAACTTCAAAACCGAAGCTATTAACACACTAAAATCTATCTGATTCTGCAGAAAAATATCCACCGCAAACTAACTCAGAGCAAAGATTTATTTGGTACAATCAGCCTTTGATATGGCTAACAGATAGGTTTTCCTTAATGCATCCGCGAAATCGCCACTTAAATGGCTACGACTTTACTTTGCTATGCAAAGATACTCCTGCCCTAACACCTTATATAACGCAAACGCCAACGGGCACTGATACCATTGATTTCAGCAATTCATTAGCGGTTAAAACCCTCAACCAAGCGTTATTAAAAAGCCATTATAAAATCGATTTTTGGGATTTACCCGACAACTACCTTTGCCCACCGGTCCCTGGCAGAGTGGATTACATTCATCACTTAGCCGACTTATTAGCAAGCGATAACCAAGGTCATATTCCTACGGGTAAGCAAGTAAAAGTACTTGATGTAGGCACGGGTGCAAATGTGATTTACCCGCTTACTGGTAATCACGAATATGGCTGGCACTTCACAGGCTCAGATATTGATGCCTTATCTGTTAAAATTGCTAAACAAATTGTGCAATTTAACCGCCTGAAAATTAATGTTAAGCAGCAAAATAACGCCGATAAAATGTTTAAGGGCGTGATATCGAATAAAGATGTCTTCCACCTAACTTTATGCAACCCGCCGTTTCATGCCAGTGAGCAACAGGCCAAAGCGGGTACTGAGCGTAAATGGAAAAACCTAAACAAAGCACCACAAAAAGTACTTAATTTTGGTGGCCGCCAAAACGAGCTATGGTGTGAAGGCGGTGAGCGCGAATTTATCAGTAAAATGTGTATTGAGAGCCAAGAGTTTGCAGAGCAATGCATTTGGTTTACATCGCTCGTTTCTAAATCTGACACTTTACCGCATATAAAAAAGTTACTTAGCACACTTGATGTGAAAGAGGTAAAAGTTATAAAAATGGCACAAGGCCAAAAAATGAGTCGCTTTATTGCTTGGAGCTATTTTGACCAAGCCGACCGCGAAGCCATTCTTAACGAACTAGTATAAGGATAATAAGATGATCGACTTTCGTTCAGACACAGTTACAAAACCAACAGCAGCCATGCGCGCGGTCATGAATGACGCCCCAGTAGGCGACGACGTTTATGGTGACGACCCAAGCGTTAATCAGCTTGAACAATTTGCTGTTGAGCGCCATGGCTTCGAAAGCGCCCTTTATTGTAGCTCAGGTACGCAAGCCAATTTACTAGCATTAATGGCGCATTGTGAGCGTGGCGACGAATACATTTGTGGGCAACAAGCACATAACTACAAATTTGAGGGTGGAGGTGCTGCTGTATTAGGCTCTATTCAGCCGCAACCAATTGAAAATAATGCCGATGGCAGCATAGATTTAAACAAAGTTGTGGCTGCAATTAAAGCCGATGACTTTCACTTCGCTAAAACCAAACTACTTAGCTTAGAAAACACCATTGGCGGTAAAGTTCTCCCGCTTAGTTATCTAAAAGAAGCCAGAGAATGTGTTGATAAACATAACCTTGCTCTGCACTTAGACGGTGCCCGCGTGTATAACGCGGCGGTTAAGTTAGGTGTTGATATCACTGAAATCACCCAGTATTTTGATTCAGTGTCTATTTGCTTATCAAAAGGACTCGGCGCGCCGGTTGGCTCACTATTACTAGGTAGTAAAGCACTGATTGATAAAGCGCGCCGCTGGCGTAAAGTACTTGGTGGTGGTATGCGCCAAGCGGGTATGCTTGCAGCCGCTGGTCAGTATGCACTTGAGCATCACGTAGCAAGGCTTGCTGAGGATCACGATAATGCGGCGTATTTGGCAGAGCAGTTAAACACGTTAGCTGGTTTTGATACGTCAACTTTTCAAATCGATACCAACATTGTTTACGCAAATGTTGCCGAACATATCGATTTAAAAGCAGTGGCACATGCGCTAAAAGAGCAAAATATGCTATTTTCGCCAGGTAAACCACTGCGCCTAGTGACCCATTTAGGTGTCACTAGGCAAGATATTGATAGCTTTATCTCGGCATTAGCGGCCGAGATTTAACGATTCTTTATAATGTTTGCGGCACACCGATACATATCGGTCGTTGCCGCCAATTTCTACCTGATTACCGTCTGCAATCGCATTACCATGCTCATCGGTACGCAGTACATGGTTAGCTTTACGACCGCAATGACACACGGTTTTCAACTCAATTAGTTTGTCAGCCCAGGCAAGTAGGTATTGTGAACCACTAAATAGCTCACCTCTAAAATCGTTACGTAAGCCATAACACAGTACCGGAATACCAAGTTCATCAACCACATCTGTTAATTGCATTACTTGGTCTTTTGATAAAAACTGGCACTCATCTACTAAAATACAATGGCGCTTTTGCTCTGCATTTAATGATTTGATCAGTTCAAATACATCTTTATCTGCATCAAAAATATGCGCATCAGCCTGTAAACCAATACGTGAAGACACCTTGCCAACACCTGCTCTATCATCAATAGCCGCTGTTAAAATAACCGGTTCCATACCACGTTCGCGGTAGTTAAATGCAGATTGTAAAAGTGTGGTAGATTTGCCTGCATTCATTGCAGAATAATAAAAGTACAGCTGTGCCATGATGTTGTCCAAATTTTAAAGTCGCAATATGCTACCTTAATCGCGCGACAACATCATCTATTACCTTACTCTTATTATCTCAAGCGTTATCCCAGTAAAATTGCTGCTTTATAACAAGCCTTCGTGTTTCAGTAACCATTCTTTTCTTTTAAGGCCACCCGCATAGCCTGTGAGCTTGCCGTTTGCGCCAATAATTCGATGACATGGCACTATAATGCTAATCGGGTTTTTTCCATTCGCAGCGCCCACTGCACGCACCGCTTTTGGGTTATTAATGGCAAGTGCTATCTCTTGATAACTCTTGCTTTGGCCAAACTCAACATCCATCAGCGCACGCCATACTTGCCTTTGAAACTCTGTACCTTGCGTATCAAGGGGAACAGTAAAACGCGTACGCTGACCATTAAAATATTCATTAAGCTCACTTATACATATTAAAATAGGTGTAAGGGTGTGCTCATCAACAGCCTCTGTTTGCATCGCAACTACTGGGTAAAAGCCAACGTAACTGACGCCTTTTGATGTACTTTGAATGGTAATATCTCCAATGGGGCTTGGCATTATAACTTGTTGCATACTCATAATTGTTGCCATAGTTGAAAAGTTAAATAAGAGCGAAATGGCGCACAGTGCTCGCTATTAAATTCGCTTATTCCAGCGAGGGCTTTTTTAACCCCTAAGTCGCCCGCCAGTAAAATATCGGGGTGGCTTTGACCGCGTAGTTTGGCGTAATTAACTGTCCATGGGCCAATACCTTTGAGCTCTAACCAATTATCAAGCTCTTGATTATCTGGGTTTTGCTGACAATAAGCACTTAAACGCCGTAGCGCATCTTTGCGTGATTGTGGCATCTTAAAAAAATCGAGTTCAGAATTGGCAACCCAATCAGGAGTTGGAAAATAGTGGTTATTACTTTGCTGATTAAACTCACTCACAAGCTGTGTCACGAGATTGTGAGCCGCTGTAACACTAACCTGTTGACCAAGGACCGCTCGTATGCCCGCTTCATAATCTGACCAAATCCCCGGTAAACGCAGGCCAACACAAAGCGGCATTGATCCTTTAAGCTCTGCATCTAAATGCTGTTCTATGGTATGCGTATCGGCGTCTAAATCAAGCACACGACGAATGTTATGGATCACTTGCTGTAAATAGCGGGTGTTATCAATATCAATCGCCACTTTAAAGTGGTTTTTATGCTCAACAAAATGCGCAGTGAATTGCCCTTGGCAATATTTATCTTTAAAAGTGCGACCATAGCTTGTTGTGCTCAACCATTCTAACCCACTGATTAAACGGCGCTGCAAAAAGTCATGGAGTGCTTGCCAGTTATAAGGCGGCCTAAATGCCAGTGTTAGAGTTAATGTTGAGGCTGGTTTTTTATCTGACTTACGTAACTTTGAAGGAGCGATATTTAACTGCTTTAAAAAAGCATCGTTAAAGCGACGAATACTATTAAAGCCAGAAGCAAATGCGATATCTGCCACCGACAAATCTGTTTCTTGTAATAGCTGCTTGGCGAAATTGCATTGGTTAAATAATCTATATTGGGTGATCGACAGTCCAAAATGTTGGTTAAACAAACGGCGTAAATAGCGGCTCGACACCCCGAGTCTGTCTGCTAAAACCTCACAGTCGTAGGCCTCACCTTTATCAATCAGTTGTTTGGCGCGTAATGCGGTGGTTTTAGTACCTAGCCAAGCTGGGCTATTTGGTGCACTATCTGGGCGACAGCGAATACAGGGTCGAAAACCATCTTGCGCAGCTAAGTGCGCGTATTGGTAATATTCAACGTTCTTTTCTTGTGCCGTTGGTGCGGGGCAAATTGGTCTGCAATAAATACCAGTACTTTTTACCGCCACAAAAAACACCCCATCAAATCGTGGATCGCGGCTTTGCCTTGCAGTCTGCCATTGTTGGCTAGTCATAATTATTCTCGTTACACGCTAATACCGTTAGCTTAACTGAATATTATTTTTTGACTAGCCAGTTTCGGACCTTAACTATTTAAACAGCTATTTAAGTGCGGCTAAATATCGGCGCTCTACTTCCGGCCAATTAATCACTTCGTAAAATGCCGCAATATAGTCAGGGCGACGATTTTGATATTTCAAGTAATACGCATGCTCCCACACATCAAGACCTAAAATAGGCGTATGATTATGCATCAGTGGGCTATCTTGATTGAGGCTACTTTCAACTAGCAACAGGTTATTTTCATCAACACATAACCAAGCCCAGCCACTGCCAAAGCGGCTTACCGCTGCATTAGTAAATTGCTTTTTAAATGCGTCAAAGCTGCCAAATGTATCAACAATGGCGGTATTTAACTCTTCACTTGGCTCACCACCGCCATTAGGTGACATAACTTGCCAAAATAATGAGTGATTATAATGGCCACCTACATGCTCTTGCACTGCCTTTTGTAATGACTCAGGCATTGATGAAATGGTGCGTAGTAATGTTTCAGCATCTTGCTCAGAGTAATGGCTGCCCTCTAATGCAACATTCGCTTTATTGATATAGGTTTGATGATGCAAGGTATGATGAATTTCCATAGTTTTCGCATCAATGTGCGGTTCAAGTGCATCATAGTCATACGCTAAATCGGGTAATGTAAAAGACATACTGATTCCTTATCGTTAATGTAATAACTGCGTTTTGTGGGGATGGTCAGCTAATAGCTGATTGATTCGGTTAATGAGTGTCGGAAATGCTGATGCCATGCTGGCAAACTTAACCAGCTCAAAGTAGGTTTTGTGATGATGATGCAGGACCAAGGTGCGAACTTGCAGCTCTGGGTGACTTAAAAGCATACTTAATTGTTGATGAGCATGGCAAAGCCAAGTGCAAGCTTTTTCGGGTTTTTGCATCACTTTAAAGGTATCTGCAAGATTCAAAGTTGCAACAACAAATGCTGCAATACAATGCTCTAACGAGCGAGTAACCAACTGGTTGATTGGGATATTAGAAAGTTGTGCGAGTAAAGATTCTGCGCAGCTGCTTGCAACCGTGTAATGATCACGCGCAGTAATAAGTTCGCCAGATTCAAATGCTAAATTGCCTTTATAAATAGCACGTTGCCAAGGGACAAGCGCATCATCAATGGCGTTTGAAGTTAAAGGTGTGTGGCGTGTTGTTTGAGTCATAAAAATCACCTGCACTTATACCAGTCTCAGTATGTGTTTAAACTACACACTGATGCACGCAAATGCAAATGATTTTTATTTATGTTTTTATTTGTTGATTTTAAACTACATCAACATTGCTTATTGATGAGCAAAGTCGATAAGCTCTTGGCCTGTCAGGCGGTAAATAATCCACTCATTTTGCGGTTTAGCACCAATGCTGTCGTAAAAATCAATGGCTGGTTTATTCCAATCAAGTACCACCCACTCAAAACGACCACAGTCTTTTTCAAGTGCTTGCTTAGCAAGATATTGCATAATTTGCTTACCGGCACCTTTACCACGGCTATCTGCGCTTACGTAAAGGTCTTCTAAATACAACCCATTTTTGCCAAGCCACGTTGAGTAATTATAAAAATACACAGCAAAACCAATTGGTGTGTCGCCCTCTAAACAAATAACACTATGAGCCGTTGCGCCTTCACTGAATAACGTTTTTAAAATAGCTTGCTCGTCTGTTTTAACTGCGTCAGGTTCTTTTTCGTAGATAGCAAGTTCGGTAATAAAATGTAGGATTGTTGCAGCATCACTTGCGACTGCCGGACGAATTGTAATTGCGTTACTCACTCTGTATTCCTTTTTTACATCATTATTGTAATGTCCAGTTTATAAGGGCTTTAGCGTGGTGTAAACGCCCTTTACAGAAATACATTGCATTAAAAAAAGGGGCTACTAAACGTTAGCCCCATTTTGCTTTATTTACTTACTCATCGACTTATAAAGTACCGGCAGTACAAATAAAGTTAAGAAGGTTGCACTGACCAACCCGCCAACAATAACCGTGGCAAGGGGCTTTTGTATTTCAGCCCCTATTCCTGTGCTAAGCAGCATCGGAATTAGCCCAAGCATTGAGGTTAGCGCAGTCATTAGTACGGGTCTTAACCTAGAAATAGCTCCTTCAAATACCGCTTTGTCTTTGCTATCTCCGGCACTAATCCTTTGATTAATGCTTTCGACCATCACCACACCATTCAATACCGCAACACCAAATAGCGTGATAAACCCTACAGAGCTGGGTACAGATAAGTATTGATCAGAGACATATAATGCAATCACCCCACCAATCACAGCCAAAGGTACATTGACAAGAATAAGCACCACTTGCGATAGGTTACTAAAAGCAAAATAAAGCAATAACGCAATGAGTAACAAGGCCACAGGCACTACAATCATCAGCCGCTGTTGTGCCCGTTGCTGGTTTTCGAACTGACCGCCAATGGCAACACTGTAACCACTTGGTAGCTGCATTTTATCGGCAATGGTAGCGCGTATATCTGCAACTACAGAGCCCATATCTCGCCCCTGCACATTCGCTTGAATAACCACCCGCCTTTGAACATCATCGCGACGAACTTGAGGAGCGCCTGACTCAATCTGTACATCGGCTACATCCCCCAGCCTAACAATGGCACCCGCGGGGGTTCGCAGTCGAAGATCTGCAATCACATTCGGGTTTTGGCGAAATCTTTGGGCTATGCGCACATAAATATCATAGCGCTCATTAGCATTAATGATTTGCCCTGCCGATTGCCCGCCAATACCGTGCTGAACTACATCCATCAAATCAGCCACCGATAAGCCAAAGCGCGACAACGCCAAACGGTTGGGCTTAACTATAAGCTGTGCTTCACCGCCTATTTGCTCCATCGCGACATCCTTAGCGCCAGGTATTTGCTGAACAAGCTGCTCAATTTGTTGGCCTTTTTCAGTTAAAACGCCTAGGTCACTACCAAATAACTTAATGGCCAATTGCGCTTTAACACCCGATAAAAGCTCATCTACTCGGGTTGCTATAGGCTGTGAAAAGTTAAACAAAAGCCCTGGGAATTGCTCAAGCTTGGCTTCCATTAGTTTTTGCAATTCGACACGTGTTTTCGCGTTAACCCATTGCTCATGAGGTTTTAAGCCTAAATAGATTTCAATGTTGTTAACCGGTTCAGGATCGCCCCCTACTTCAGCCCGACCGATTCGGCTCAGCGCATATTCCACCTCACTAAATTCAAGCAACATGGCTTCAAGCTTTGGTGCAACTGAGATTGCTGTATCGAGACTTGCAGAGGGAGCAAGTGTCACACGTAGATTGATAGTGCCTTCTTCAAGCTCTGGTACAAATTCAGTACCCAGCCTTGGTAGCATAACGGCAGCTACAATCAGTAATAACCCTGCTATAACTAAAACGGCGCGTTTAGCCTGCAATGCTTTTTGTAAAGCCCTTTGATAAAGCATATCGATAGGTTTTAACAAAATACTTTGCTTTACTGTCACGCCCTTAGCAAATAAGTACACACACAGAGCTGGCACTACAACCAAGGCAACGATCACTGCACTAATAATTGCCAGCATAATGCTCACAGCCATTGGCTGAAATAGCTTAGCCTCAACGCCTTCAAAACTAAACAGTGGTAAAAATACCGTTAGAATAATCAAAGAAGCAAAAAAGATAGGCCGCGCAACTTCTTTTGCAGCAATTGCAACCAGCTCCGAAGAAGGCTTATGTTGATTATGCTTAAGCCCTAAGTGCCTAAATACATTCTCAACCATCACTACAGAGCCATCCACCAGCATACCAATAGCAACAGCAATCCCACCCAACGACATTAAGTTTGCCGATAATCCTAGCCATGCCATTACACTCAGTGCTAAACCAATCGAGATAGGGATCGACAATAACACCAAAAATGTTGCTCTTAAATCAAGCAAAAATAACGCTAATACTATGATAATAAATACAAAAGCTAAAAGCAGTGCATCAATAACCGTTTGTACCGCTTGGCTGATAAGCTCTGCTTGGTCGTAAATTGCTTTAAATTCAACATCCTTTGGTAATGCTTGATTTATCATCTCGATACGCGCGTTTATGCCATCAATCGTTTGCTTGGTATTTGCACCCATCCGTTTGAGCACGATACCAGTAACCACTTCACCACGATTAACTATTTCGCCTTTATCATTGCGTTTAGACAAGGTAACAGCACCTTGGCGAATCTCACTGCCAAGCTCAATAGTCGCAACATCAGCCACTTTAACGACCGTACCATCAATGGTTTTGATAGGCGTTTGCGCAATCTCAGCAAGCCCTTTGTCTCCTGGAGTAAACCAACCTGTACCACGAATAACAAGCTGCTCTTGGCCTCGGTTCATATACCAGCCACCCACATTACTGTTGTTAGCATCTAGGGCGTTACTAACATCTTGCTGTGTTAAGTCATAAGCAAGTAGCTTATTGGGGTTTATGTTTACTTGATACTGCTTAACCTCACCGCCAAATGACAGAATATCGGTCACACCATCAATAGGTAAAATAAGTAATTTAACCACCCAATCATTTAAACTACGCAGTGCCATACTATCAATGTTTGCACCCGGCTTTGCTTCAAGTAAATACTGATAGACTTGCCCAAGCCCTGATGTATTAGGGCCCATGGTTGGCATACCCACACCAGATGGGATCAACTCTTTAGCAGACTGCAAACGTTCAAAAACCAGTTGCCTAGCAAAGTAAATATCAACCCCTTCTTTAAACACAACAGTAACACCCGATAAACCCGTTTTAGAAATAGAACGAACCTGCTCTACATCAGGCAGTGCATACATAACGGCTTCTATCGGGTATGTGATCAGTTGCTCGACTTCTTCAGCCGCAAGCCCTGGCGCTTCGGTATTTACCGCCACTTGCACATTCGTAACATCAGGAAAGGCATCTAAATTGAGTTTTGGGATCATAAATGCACTCACCGCAATCGCCGTAAGTAAGGCCAAAAGCACAAGTAGACGGTTCTTTATCACCGCCTCAATTAATAAATTAAACATGCGTCACCTCTAGTGGTTATGCGGATCAAATCCGCCTTTAGCTAGCTGTGATGCAATAAAAAAAGCACCTTGGGTGACAACTTCAAGCCCGGCTTGAATATCCAGCACTTCACGATAATCGCCAAAACGTCTGCCGAGGTTCACTTCTTGGGCGACAAAGCCACCATCGTCATCAACGACAAACAATTGCCAGTCACCATCTGCGCTGCGAGTTAATGCATTTTCAGGTACAGCAAGTACTGCTTTATCCGTTTCAAAATGAAAATACACATCGGCAAACATGCCTGGATGCAAACTATGCTGAGTGTTTTTTACCTCGAGCCTAACGGTGCGTGAGCGTGTTTGTTCATCAATGGTATGTGCTTCTTGAATAACTGTTGCTGGATAGCGATTACCGTTAACTTCTAACAGCGCCTTAGAGCCATTACTGATAGTACGGTCTTGATTAGCTGAAAGCTGAGCAGCAACCCAAAGCGCTGATTCATCGGCTATTAGCATCAACTCAATCCCCGAATCGACTCGCTGACCTTGGGCAAAGTTATCGGTTAAAACAGCCCCCGATGTTTGTGCAAACAAGGTGTATTCACCGAGTTTTTCTGGGTTTATGGTGAGTGTTTTTGCAATAGCTTGTTTTGATAAACCAAAGGCAACTAATCGGCTATAAGCGACTTCATATTCAGCTTTAGCAGTTAAAATTTGCTTTTTGCTTACCGTGCCAGCTGTCATTTTAGTTAGCCGTTTTAACTCGGCTTCAGCTAACCTAAATTCAGTTTGCTGGCTGGCCACTTCGCCACTAAATAAAGTGACTAAAGAGTCTCCTTTATTCACATGCTGCCCTAATAAGGCATGGCGCTTTACAACAATTGAATCAACACGCGGTGACACTAAATAACTGGCATAGCCATTGGCTTTAATTTCGCCCGGTGCATACAAGGTTTGCTTGTATTTTTTCAGTACAAGGCGCTCAACCTTGATATTAGCTAGTTGCTGTTGCTGCTCAGTTAAACTGACTTCATTAGCATGTTCAGCTTGCTCATTTTCTTGGTGATTATGCGCTTGTTCTATCGCATAAATATTTGTCACAGTCATGTAGCATACGCACAGCAATGCATAACGCATAAAATTTCTTAAATACATATATTGTCTCTTACTTAAAATGGGCTAAGCCCAAATAACATCTAAAAAGGGTTTGGGATTAAGTAAGAGCTAAAATAGGTGGGCGATGTAGCGGTGCTAAGTCAGGCGATTTGAAGTTGAAATCAAGTGATTCAATTTTAGTGAAATAGACACCAGTAGGTTCAGACAATTGCAGCGAATCTAAAAATGCAGGGCTGTGACAAACATGACAATGGCCTTTCTCGGCTGAGTCAGACAACTGTTTGCTAAGCTCGTCATGCTCTGATTGATGTAGTTGATGATCGCCATTGGCAGCGCAATGAGCTTCAAGGTCAATTTCTTCTGATAGCAGTACCGAGGTGTGATTAAACGCAACATTATGATCGGCCACATCAAAGCTATCCAGCAGTGGCTGGAGCAATAATACGCTAATCAAAATAATAAATGCAGCTTTCACATTGAGCATAAAAATTAGAACTAAAAATTGGTACATCGGCGCTAAGTTAACAAATCCACCCGCATTTGAACAGAAAATTATAATCTGTTAGCGAACAAACCAATACAAACATTTTATTACAAAGGCACGCATGGTATAAAAATAAAGCAAATCAATAACTAGGTATTTATATGGGACACGGACACCACCATCATCACGATACAAATAACCAAAGCACCCGCCAACTCATACTGGCAATTGCAATTAATGTGTTATTAGCTGTCGCTCAGGTGATTGGCGGCCTCGTTTCTGGCAGCTTATCGTTAATTGCTGATGCGCTGCACAATTTAAGCGATGCCTCGTCGTTATTCATTGCCCTAATTGCCCGAAAAATTGGTGCCAAACCTGCTAATGATCGTTATCAATACGGTTATAAACGTGCAGAAATTTTAGCCACGCTATTTAACAGTTTAAGTTTAATTGTGATTGGTGGTTACTTAATTTTTGAAGCGATCACCAACTATTTAAACCCCGACCCCATTGATGGCTGGATCATCATTTGGGTTGCGGGTCTTGCGCTGGTTGTTGATCTTGTCACCGCCCTATTAACTTACAAAGCAGGTGCAAAAGACAGTATGAATATTCGTGCTGCGTTTATACATAATGTGTCTGATGCACTAGCCTCAGTTGTGGTAATCATTGCGGGTACCTTAATCATTCTCTACCAGTGGTATATTGTTGATTTAATTGCCACTATGCTGATTTCAATGTATGTCATTTATCACGGCATTTTACTGTTAATTGCCAGTAGTAAAATTTTAATGCAAGCAGCCCCTGATAATTTTGCTGTAACAGACGCTATCAATAGGCTTAAAGCCCAATTTGCAATCACTGATGTTGATTACCTTAAAACATGGCAGATAGATGATCATCACGTTCATTGCGAGCTAAAGTTTCGTGCCAAGCAAAGCATCAGTAACGATGATATACGTCACTTTTTACATAACAACTTTGCAATTGAAAGCTGTACCATTGAACAAGTTTTAGTGTAAATGTTTCGCGTTATCATTTACTATTCAGTTTTGTGTTAAAGCAAACTGAAGGAACAAATCTTGTTGAAGTTGTGGTTACGTCGTACGCATTTATTACTTGCCTTAGTAAGCGGTTTATTTTTAATTTGTTTAAGTTTGACCGGTGCTTTACTTATTTACGCAAAAGACATTCAATACCTTACTCAAAGTGATAGATGGACAGTAACGCCAGCGGCTTCAGCACTTGATTTTGATAACCTCATCAATCACGTTTCAGCGTCAACTAAACAACCTGTTACTCTGGTAATGCCAGAGCAGCGCAGTGATCTAGCGTGGCAATTACAACTAGCAAATAACCGCTATGTGAGTGTTAATCCATACAATGGTCAGGTTTTACATGAATACGATTATTACAGTACGATTTATGGCTTTACCATGGCTTTGCACCGCTGGCTGCTTTATGAAGATGGCGATAAAAGCCGGCCTCTAAGAAACTGGGTCTCGGTGTGTGCGCTCATTCTTATTATTGAAATTCTGCTCGGCTTTTATATTTGGGTTAAGCCAAAAAATCGTATGAAACGTTTGGCTATTAAGCGTAAAGCAAAGTTTAGAGTACTTATGTATCAGCTACATACCGTTTTGGGTGTGTATTTTTTAATTCCACTCATTTTAATTGCTTACACAGGTATGGCGTTTAACTGGAAAGAACAAACCAAAGCCGTATTAGAATTTGTGATGCAAGGCACAGTTGAAGATAGACCTAAACCGCCAGCGGTTATTCCCCCTTTAGCGGATACGCCCTTTCAAGTGCAAAAAGCGTTTGATAACGCACAAACTGTATTTCCTGAGGGTAAGTTATTTAGAATTTATTTACCGAAAAAACCAAGTGACAACATAGGATTTAGAATAGAGAACCCAGGTGAAAGCCATGCCTATAGTTGGGTATGGGCAAACCCATATTCAGCCGATATTGTAGCAAGTTATGATGCCAGCGAAAGCTCTTTGACCACTCAAACTTGGAACTTCAAATATAAGTTTCATATTGGCGATTTTGCAGGCCCAATTGTGCAATTATTGTGGTTGATATTTGCTTTATCACCGTTATTTTTTACGATCTCAGGTGTTTACTTTTGGTACAAACGGCATTACAGATAGACACTTTATCTGACAGATTAATTATACAACGGCCTTTCATCATTAAACGAATTCATATTCTCAGCCAAAGCTATATTACTGCGTATATATAATCACATGAATGTGTAAAATTGGTGTCAAAACACTTGATGCTAAAGTGGCAATCAACCACATCGCTATATCAACTGTTTATTCACAAATTTGGGGGCTGCTAGCTAACATCAGAAATATCAGTAACACCTATGTTAGCGCTTTAAAACCAATACTCTGAACACGCAAAATTAGTAAGGGTTCAAATATAATACTCACCTATTAAGCATCCATTGAACATTCGTGGATGCTAAATTCATCGCTATATAACAGAACCAAAGAACTTATTGCAAATCATTATCATTAACCTTGCCTTTACTCTTCTTTACATTTAGACTGCCGCACAATCAAACAAGAATTAAGGACAAGCATGTTAAAAACTTCTCTGACTCTGGTCGCTATTGCAATTAGCAGCCAATCAATTGCTGATGATGCCATCAATAAAAACCTTACCGCAGAAGAAATGGAACACGTTGTTGTATCAGGCAGCCGTGTATTTGAAAGCATTGATGAAGTCCCAGCTTCTGTCACTATTATTAGCCAACAGCAAATTGAAGAACATTTAAAAGTTAATCCAGAATTACAAAGCTTACTTGCGCAAATGGTACCAGGCCTTGCACCAGATACCGGCAGTTCGAGTAATACAGGTCAGAGTTTACGTGGTCGTGCACCACTTGTAATGATCGATGGAGTGCCGCAATCGACACCACTCAGAAACGGCTCATTAGGAGTTAAAACTCTCGATCCAAGCGCCATTGCGCGTATCGAAGTGATCAAAGGCGCTACCTCTGTTTATGGTAATGGTGCATCGGGCGGTATCATTAACTACATCACAAAGCAGGCAACAAGTGATGGTCAGCCAGAAGGTGAGATCAGCCTATCGTCACGTTTTAGTGCAGTTAAATTAGAAGAAAGCGCCGGCGCGCGAGTCTCTGCAGCAATTAATGGTCGTGCTGATAAAATTAGCTATTTATTTACCGCAAGTTACGAAGAAAATGGTGTTCAACGTGACGCAGAAGGCGATATTCTTGGCTTGCAGTATGGTTTATCTGATGCAGTAACAGAAAACTACTTTACCAAACTCGGCTATGATTTTGATGATGAGAAGCAGCTGCAATTTAGCTATAACTACTTTAGCTCTCAACAAAAAACCGATTTAGGTGACGTTGTTGGTAACCTGAACGATGGCGATAAAACTTATGCGATTCATGTACCTAAAGAGCTTCAAAAGCAAGGTAAACCACAAGGCCCAGACGGTAACGAAAACATAACCTTAAAATATACAGACTACGCCCTATTTACTAATACACAAATGACGCTCGATCTATACATGCAAGACATCGAGAATGTGTTTTTCTTTTCTACAAACTTAGCTAACCCAGACGAAGGTTACGAAGGCGGCCAATCAATTATTCGCTCAGAAAAGAAAGGGGCGCGCGCTACCTTTAATACCCTTGTTGATTTTGACAATGTTGAAGCCACCTTTATTTATGGCCTAGATGCACTGAATGATGTGACTTCTCAACCGCTTGTTGATGGCCGTGTTTGGGTACCAGAGATGGATATGGAAAGCCTTGCTGGCTTTTTACAAACAAAGTGGGTTATCGATAATGATTTAATCATTAAAGCGGGTGTGCGCCAAGAGAGTATTGATTTAACCGTTGATGACTACAACACCTTAAAGCTTTGTCGCTCAGAAACACAGTGCTCAGTGCCACTTAGTGTAAAGGGTGACACTATTGATTACGATGCAACCACCTATAACGTAGGTGTTAAATACAATTTGCTTGATGCCTTCAGCCCGTTTGCCAATTATTCACAAGGTTCTGATATCTCAGATATTGGCCGCTTATTACGTTCTGCAACAGTAAATGATATTGGCCTAATTCAAACAGAAGCATCAATCATCGATAACTATGAAATTGGCTTTACATCACAGTTTGATGACTTACGTTTTGAATTTGCAGCTTACCGCAGTACATCTGAGTTTGGCACCACTAATAGCTTTAATGAGGTAACGGGTGTCTATGAGCCAGTAAGAGCGCCACAAGAGATCTGGGGTTACGAAACACTAATCGATTATAAAATTAATCCAACCCTCAAACTTGTTGCAACCTACAGCTATGTTGAAGGTAAGAACACCGAAGACGACATTTACTTAGGTTCTCGCCAAATAAGCCCACCAAAAGGTACTGCTAATTTAAACTGGCAACCAAATGATGAATTATCACTCACTGTGAGTTATTTATATGTGGGTTCACGCAAACGCTTTGAGCCAAATGCAGAGGGTGAGTTTGTTGGTGATCAAGGTCCAATTAGCAGTTACAACCTATTTAACCTAAGCGGTCGTTATAACTTTAGCAACAACTGGCAAGCGTTTATGGGTGTAGAAAACCTATTTAATAATGATTACTACCCTGCCCGTGCGCAGTCTTATACTTATGGTGGCTATAACATTAAAGGTTTAGGTACGACCATGACACTTGGTGCAACTTATAGCTTCTAAAGCAGTTTTTGTTTAGAGCAACAAGCCCTTCTTAGTAAGGGCTTTTACCTTTAAGAATAGAAACGATAAATTGTTCATTTATCAACCATTAACGCAAACTTAAACGAGAATCACACTCAATAGTAAACAACTGATTTACAAAGGAAAATGTTTGCAATCTTATTTTTATATACTACAATTATCGCAACTTGGAATTCGAGGACAGCATTATGAAAGGTAACCAAAAAGTCATAGATAGTTTTAATAAACTACTCGCAAACGAATTAGCTGCTATAGATCAATACTTTATTCATTCTCGTATGTATGACGATTGGGGCCTAAATAAGCTGTATGAGCGTCTTAACCACGAAATGGAAGAAGAAAAAGACCACGCTGATTGGTTGATAAAACGTATTCTATTTTTAGAAGGCGTACCAAACATGACTAAACGTCGTGATTTATTAATTGGCTCAGACGTTAAAAGCATGATGCAAAATGACTTAACACTTGAGCTAGAAGTTGTTGACTGCGTTAAAGAAGCTATTTCAGTTTGTGAACAAGAAAAAGACTATCAATCACGCGAAGTGCTTGAAAAGCTATTATTTGATACAGAAGAAGATCATGTTTACTGGTTAGAACAACAGCTGGGTCTAATCGACAAAATTGGTAGCCAAAACTACCATCAATCTCAAATGGGCGAATAGAGGCTAATTGTATGAAAGGCGATAAAAGCGTCATTGCTGCACTTAATAAAGTATTAGCAAATGAATTAGTGGGTATTAACCAATACTTTTTACACGCTCGTATGTTTAAAGATTTTGGTTTTTCAAAATTAGACAAAGCTGATTACAAAGTATCTATTCAAAAAATGAAAAACGCCGACCGTTTAATTGAGCGTATTTTGTTTTTAGAAGGTTTACCAAACTTACAAGATTTAGGTCGCCTACGTATTGGTGAAAACTCAGAAGAAATGATCGAAGCTAACATGAGCTTTGAACTTGATTCATTAGTCGATCTTAAAGCGGGAATTAAACTTGCTGAAGAGAAAAAAGATTACATCAGCCGTGAAGCGTTAGATAACATCTTAAATGAGCAAGAAGAACAGATTGATTGGCTTGAAACACAGCAACAGTTAATCAAAACCGCAGGGCTTGAGAATTACCTGCAATCTCAAATGTAATTTGCTAAAACTTAAAAAAGCAGCCTAGGCTGCTTTTTTTATGGCAAAAATTTGTGCTTAATCGTCTTCGCGATCAATGATTGACACTTTATTACTTAAAATTAAAGAGTTAGGAATTAAATGCACCGCTCCCTCGCCTTTAATTGTGATATAGCGCAAATTAAGGTCAATCACTGTGCCCTTTGAATTGCTCACTTCAATGTAATTACCAAGCTTAATGGGCTTATAAAGCACAATCATGACACCTGCTACTAGATTCGAAATAGCATCCTTCAACGCAAAACCCAAAGCAAAGCCTGTTAGGCCTAAGCCGGCAACTAAAGCGGCAACGTCAAAACCCAGTTTCGATAACGCAAGCACAATACCAATGAATAATAAAATAGCACGCTGCGAGTTAGAAATAAGCCGAAAAGTTTCAAGAGCGGTTGAATCAAAGCGTCGTTGAAATTGTTTAATAGCATGGTCTATAAGCAGGCTTGCAATGTAAAAGGCAGCGATAACTAAAAGTGCTTGAATAAATTGGCTAGTCATAGAATTTTCAATTAAAAATAAAAGCCCATAATAGGCTTGAAATTGCGTGAGACAAACATTTATTGCTTTTCAAACACACATGAAACTTCAGGTTTATTCAGTGTGTAAGTGATATTGCCATTATCTTTAAAACGCAGATCTTCAGTTGTTGAACCGTTATCGTCTTCATTTTCACAGCGAAAGTAGCGCTTAGTTCTGACAATCCCATTTACAAAGTATTTTAACTTCGAGCTGACAACACAAAAATTTGGGATCTTCTTTACCTGCGTACCGTTATGTAAGTCACTAAAGTCGATTAATGTTCCTAAGCTAAATCCTTGAGTTGTTTCTTTTATCAATGAAAAGGAGGCGTTTTGACAAACCACATCACTGCCTGCTTTCACTTTGTAATCACCTTGTTTATCTTTAATCAGAGCCAAAAACTGCGTTTTATTGCTCGGCTTCACATCAAGTAGAGCACTAGCAATTGACGAGGTTGATAGTAAAAAAGCCACTAAACAAAAGTAATATCTCATTGAAAATCCATAAACTTATAGACACTTTACTAGCATAGCATGCTGATTAAGGTTGGTGAATTTATAACGCATTAGTTAATACGATAAAAAAATGCTTTTGGTTCTATTTTATGAACTTTGCATAAGCAACCAATCTGTTTATGTGCTATAAATTTTAATGATGAAAATTTTTGGAGGGAATCAAATGAAAATAATCAAACTCATCGCTTTAACAACATTTTTAGCCCTAGCTAGCACACAAAGCCTAGCCAGTGATGACGACTGGAAGTCCATCGCCGAGAAAAAAGTCAGCTACAAAAGCGAAACCGATACCGTTAATCCTATCACCAGCAGTAACTACAGCCATATTAAAATTAAATGTACCCATGGCACTGTGAATCTTAAGAAAATTAAAGTTGTTATGAATAACGGTGAAGAAAAAGTGTTTGATAACCTAGGGGTTTTAACCAAAGGGATGTCGTCACGTAGTTTAAGCTTACCAGACAAAAACGACGCTAAACTCGATAAAATCAAACTTGAATATGAATCGGTAGGCAGCACAGCCCTTAGTATGGCAGGTGTAACCGAAAAAGCCGAAGTTGAGATTCTCGCGAAAAAAGCAAAGAAAGAAGATTAGCGGGCGAGTTGCGAGTTGCGAGTTGCGAGTTGCGAGTTGCGAGTTGCGAGTCAGGATGTTAGAGCCTATACAGTTTCACAAGCAGCGGCGTCTTTCCGCCGCGACTATTTAAAAACAAACGCGCGAAACAAGTTTCACGCCTACGATAGTGACCTTGTAGATCGCCCATTTATGGCGACAAAAACCGTGGTAATTTTCAAGTAGGAACGGCTTCAGCCGTGAACCTTCGATGTTCGGCGTTGAAACGCCTCCTACAAACTTTACTCTAGTATCTCGCTAACTTTTTACTGATTTGTCTAATTTAGTTACATAAGCTTTAAGCTCTGCAAGCTGACTTTTTTCGCCTTGGTGAGCATTCATTGCTTTTGCAAAGTAGCTATGTGCAAGCTGCTGCTCACCAGCTTGCTCATAAATGAGTCCAATTCGAAGATAAGTAAAAGCAAGATTATTAGGGCCTAACTCTGTTTGCAGCGTTTTAGCGCTATCAAGCTCAAGAATTCTTGCGAGTGCATTTAACGCATAAAGCGCACTATCGCTTGAACCTTTGATGTACTGAGAATGAGCGATTTCTAGCTCATTTTTAAGAAACTCGGCTGTCATTTCATTTGCGTTTGTAGGTACTGCTAACGAGACTAAAGCAGCTAAGGTTAAAACTTTAAACATATTAAACCTCCTTTTAAAATGTATCTTAAAGATTAATCAAACTCGATTAGCTGGTCAAACTTTATTCATAAAAGCAAATTATCAAAGCGCTTAATCGCGACCCAAGCCAATCAACTTTTTGCCATTTAAACCTTTTTTATGCCATTCTGTTTGTTCTTCACAGAATATTTGCGCGTCTAATTCTTTACTTGGCTCTTCGTTTAAACTACCTGCAGGTACGAGTAGGTATTTACTGTCTTGTGATTCAAATGGCAGCGCAGAGCCACAGGTTTTACAAAACGCTCTAGATAATGCACGACCAGGATAATTAAACCGCGTTATATGCTGCTGACCTTTTACCCATTCGATAGCATCTGGTGAGGTAAACAAATTTGCAGCGTGAGCTGTTCCGCTCAGTTTTCGACATTGTTCACAATGACAGAAGTAAAAACGCCTAAATTTATCAGCAACTTTAAAACTCACTGCACCGCAGCAACATTCACCCGTCAGTGTTTTAGTCATCTCTATCTCCTCATTAGCTAAGCCAAAAATTTATTACCTAAACAATGCGCTATTTAAAAATTTTAGGCAATAAAAAAGGCCATGTTGCGTGTACAACATAGCCTTTTTGCATTGACACAACTTAGAAATCTAAGTTTGATAAAACTTCATCATCAACGTTATTAGACAAGGTCACTTTAAGTTTAGGCGTACGAGCCATTTCACGTTTAATTGCAAAATTAGCTTCTTCGTTACGAGCCCAACTACGACGAGCAATACCGTTGTTTACATCAAATAATAGCATAGATTTCAGACGACGCTCGGCAGCTTCACTACCATCTAGTAGCATACCAAAACCACCGTTGATCACTTCGCCCCAGCCTACACCACCACCATTATGGATAGATACCCATGTTGCACCACGGAAACCATCACCAATTACGTTATGAATAGCCATATCTGCTGTAAAGCGGCTACCGTCATAAATGTTTGATGTTTCACGGAAAGGTGAATCAGTACCACTTACGTCATGGTGGTCACGACCAAGTACAACTGGACCAATTTCACCACGATTAATGGCATCATTAAAGGCTTTAGCGATTTCAGCGCGGCCTTGTGCGTCTGCATAAAGAATACGTGCTTGAGAACCAACAACGAGTTTGTTCTGTTTAGCATCTTTGATCCAAGTGATGTTGTCTTGCATTTGCTGTTGGATCTCTTCTGGCGAGTCCGCCATGATTTTATTTAAAACATCTGCAGCAATAGCATCTGTTTTATCTAGATCTTCTGGCTTACCTGAGGTACATACCCAGCGGAACGGGCCAAAGCCGTAATCAAAACACATTGGGCCAAGAATATCTTGTACGTACGATGGGTATTTAAAATCAATACCATTATCAGCCATTACATCGCCACCAGCGCGTGATGCTTCTAACAAAAACGCATTACCGTAATCAAAGAAGTAAGTGCCTTTTGCCGTGTGCTTGTTAACAGCATCGGCGTGGCGCTTAAGCGTCGCTTGTACTTTTTCTTTAAATACTTCTGGCTCTTCACGAATTAAACGATTTGACTCTTCATAGCTGATATCAACCGGGTAGTAACCGCCTGACCATGGGTTATGAAGTGAAGTTTGGTCAGAACCTAAGTGAATGAAAATATCTTCAGCTAAGAAGCTTTCCCATACATCAACTACGTTACCAATAAAGGCAATCGAAACCACTTCTTCATTTTGCTGAGCAGTACGTACACGCTCAACAAGCTCTGGCATGTTATCGATTAGCTCATCTACCCAACCTTGTTGATGACGCTTAATAGCCGCCTTAGGGTTAACCTCGGCACACACGGTAATACAGTTAGCAATGTTACCCGCTTTAGGCTGTGCACCACTCATACCGCCTAAACCAGCAGTTAAGAAGATCTTACCTTTTGGTGATTCGCCTTTTGCAAGTACTTTACGGAACGCATTCATTACCGTAATGGTTGTACCGTGAACAATACCTTGCGGGCCAATGTACATAAATGAACCTGCAGTCATTTGACCATATTGAGTTACACCTAGTGCATTGAATTTTTCCCAGTCATCTGGTTTTGAATAGTTCGGGATCATCATACCGTTTGTCACAACCACTCGCGGTGCTTCAACTGATGATGGAAATAACCCCATAGGGTGACCCGAATACATGTGTAGCGTTTGGTCTTCTTCCATTTCGCTTAAGTACTTCATGGTTAATAAGTACTGCGCCCAATTTTGGAATACCGCACCGTTACCACCGTAAGTGATTAGCTCTTCTGGGTGCTGTGCTACAGCAGGGTCAAGGTTGTTGTCGATCATCAACATAATAGCGGCAGCTTGTTCGCATTTAGCCGGGTAATCACTGATCGAGCGCGCTTTAAGCTCATAGTTAGGTTTAAAGCGATACATGTAAATACGGCCAAATTGTTTGAGCTCAGCAGCAAATTCAGCAGCTAATTCTTGATGCCATTCTTTAGGGAAATAGCGCAATGCGTTACGAATAGCCAATTGCTTTTCGTCGGCCGATAAAATGTCTTTACGTTTTGGAGCTCGGTTTGCATCGCTTGGATACGGTTTTGGCTCTGGCAATACGCTTGGGATACCTTGCTTAATTTGTTCTTGAAAAGTCATTATTTGCTCCCTTAGTTAACTTTAAACGCTTGCGATTTAACAAGTTCTACCATGGCATCAATATCAGGCTTAAGTAAGCGGTCTTCTTCTAATTTGGCAACTTTGCTGCGAATTAATGCAAAGTTTTCTTCAATGATGTCAGAACACTTATTAGGACGTCTAAATTCAATTGCTTGTGCTGCATACATAAGCTCAATTGCAAAGATTTTATCAAGATTACCTAAAATCTGGTTTAACTTACGACCAGAAATACTACCCATAGATACGTGATCTTCTTGACCCATTGATGTTGGTACACTGTCCGCTGATGGTGGGAAACACAAAGATTTGTTTTCTGTTACCAATGCCGCAGTCACGTATTGTGGGATCATCATGCCAGAGTTTAAGCCACCCGATGACGTTAATAAACGCGGTAAACCATGTAAGCCCTCAAGTAGCAAGTAACAACGACGATCAGCAATGTTACCAAGCTCTGCTGCTGCAATTGAAGCATAATCTAATACCATAGCAAGTGGTTGACCGTGGAAACCACCACCCGAAATTGCTTCTTCTTCGCTGATCACAATTGGGTTATCTGTAACTGAATTCATTTCTGTTTCAGCAAGTTCTTTTAAGTGGTAATACGCATTACGTGATGCACCATGAACTTGAGGAATACAACGCAGTGAGTAAGGGTCTTGAACACGGTCACAATCAGTATGTGAAGCCATGTTTTCAGAGCCTGCAAAAAAGCTGCGCATACGCGCTGCAACTTCGATGTTACCTTTAAAAGCACGGATAGCATGTAACTCTTCACGGAATGGTGATTCGCTACCTTGCATACCTTCAATACTCATAGCACCTGCGATGTCTGCAAGGTCTAATAGGTAACGCATTTTAGTAAGCGCAGTAATGGCATGAGATAAAATAAACTGAGTACCATTAATTAACGCTAAACCTTCTTTAGCATGTAAATCTAGAGGCGCTAAACCGTGCTCTTTTAATACTTCTGCTGCTGGCTTGATTGTGTCGTTTACCCAAAACTCACCTTCACCTAGAAGAGGTAAAAATAAGTGCGATAACGGTGCTAAGTCGCCCGATGCGCCAACTGAACCTTGCTCTGGTACAACAGGAATGATATCAAGTTCAATAAACTTAAGCATACGCTCAACAACGGTTAAACGAATACCTGAAAAACCTTGGCTTAATGCATGTACTTTGGTGATTAGCATCAGCTTTGAAATAGGTTTAGCGATTGGCTCACCCACACCTACAGCGTGTGTGATCAATAAGTTCTTTTGTAATAAGTTGGTTTCTTCTGGAGAAATTTGTGTATCACATAATGGGCCAAAGCCCGTATTGATACCATAGATGGCTTTATCTGAGGCAGCCATTTTATCTACGTTTTGGCGGCTTTTATTAATTTTATCAATTGCTTCTTGGCAAAGCTCTGCCTGTAACGTACCGGCTGCAATAGCATTAACGCTATCTAACGTTAATTGGTCAACACCATACTTAAATGTCATTTATAACTCCTAAAGAACAGGATTAGTTTTATTTAGAGGGAGTCTAGCTTGCTCTAGTTGTTTTACAAATGCATAATTATCGTTATTCATTCCAGATTTATCGAACTAAAAGAAGAGCTATGCAAGTTCATGACGTAGACCTGCGCTTATTGCGCGTTTTTGTAGCAATTGTTGAGTGTGGCGGGCTTTCAGCCGCAGAGTCACGTTTGAATATTGGCCGCTCAACCATCAGTGCGCATTTATCAGACTTAGAAGTAAGGCTTGGCATTAAATTATGTAAACGTGGCCGCAGTGGCTTTGAAATTACAGATGCAGGAGCTATCACCTATCAGGCATCGATTGAACTGCTTCAGCAATGCGAAGCCTTTGCTAATACCGTAGCAAGCTCTAAAAATGAGTTATCGGGACGTTTAAGTATCGCCATGATAGATACCATGGTTAGCGATCCACGCTGTGCCGTTCCCCGTGCTATTGCAAGGTTAAAAGGAAAAGGTAAAAACATTCAGTTCGATATTAACGTATGTGAAGCACGAGAGGTAGAAACCGCAGTAGCCAATGGCCGTTCTTTAGTGGGGATTGGTGTTAGCCGCCATCATATTCGCGGATTAGATTACACCGCCCTACACAACGAAACTAACTTTTTGTATTGCGCAGTCGGTCACCCGTTATTTAATTGTGAAGACAAGAAAATAAATGAGCTGCTCAAAGAAGCGGAGGTGATTACCAGTAACTACATGCGTGATAAAGAAAGCCGAAACGACGGTTTAAACTATCAAAATAGTGCCGTTGCCTACCATGATGAAGGGATTGCACATTTAATTTTATCTGGTGAGTTTATTGGTTATTTACCTGATCACTATGCACAGTTCTGGGTCGATAAAGGCATTTTTAAGGCTGTTCAGCCAAACAAATATCACTACGATATTCCTGTGGTATTAATCACCTCAAAAACAAACGCCAGCTCCCCTTTAGCAAACGCTATGATTGACGAAATTAAGCGCTGTTACGCGGTTTAGGCTTTATTACTTTTTTGGCGCTTTTTGCTCATTTATAAGCACTAGACTAAACGCGATTATGGCAAGGTTTGTAGTTACAGGATTAAACGCTTCGATTAAAAGTGCGGGTTGTAAAACAGCAACAAACAGCATTAGCCCAACTAAAGCAGCTATATTGAGAATATTGATTAAGATGGAACGGTAGAAAATAAAAAACAGCACGGCAAATATAATTTCACCTATGCCAGCTGCTCGGGTGATGAGCGTTGAGATTTCGGGATTAAAACCAAAACTGGCTGTCATTTTTAGCTCTAGGGGGGCAATGTGAATAAGCTTTGGTATCAGCCCATGATAAAACCAACTAAAGCTAATAATAAATCGAGCTATTTGAATCGTATTTAAATGCTTCATTAGACAAGTTGGCTTTCTGTGCTCTGCTATTCAGAGCACATAGTATAGCTTATAAGCTAGTAGGTTGACCGAAACGGTTCTCAGCTTCATCACCAGCTAAAAAACCATTTTCAATTAAAGCCCAGATAGGACCAATTAATGGCACAAAACTAATTAGTACCCACCAACCTGATTTATTACGGTCATGCCAGCGTTTCACTTGAATCGCAAGCGAAACCCATATTAGCGGAATATAGAGAATAAGCATGATTACAGAAATAGCAGACTCATTACCACCTGTTAATAGTGCTACTAAAAACATAAGAACAAATGAAGCTAAAATCATACCTAATGCTGAATACCAATAAGTCTTACGAGGAATACGTCCTTTAAAAGAAAACAAAATTTCTTTTATGCTTAAAGTGGTTGTTTCTGTTGATGCTGTAGCGAGGTTTGCTTCTGGGGCTTGATATACATTTTCTGACACTGTCATTTCCTTTGATATGTGTTGTAGCAAACCGATTTAATCTAGTCTGCTGATTTATATTGTAAATAGTGCTGAATTCAGCATTAATAAGATAACACAAAGTGAATAGATTTGGGTACTAAGAAATTGCTAATAAGCTTTTTACCGATGAACGTTATATTTTAGAAAAGGGGTCAGAAAGTAACTCTGCTTTAAAATAACTTATCGCATCTTCAACATCAGAGAATGTTTTTTGCTGAAATTTTACCCCTCGCTCGAAGTAAAAGACCTCAATATAACACTTTGCGTCGTAAATACAATGCCCTTCAATTCTTGGTAAAGTATCAATCGCATAGGCCTCTCTTTTAATGCCTTTTTTTAATAAATACTGCTTTAGCTCAATAAGCTCCTGACGCATATTAGCATTCACTTTATTAATATTATTTAATAACTTACTGAGTTGTCATAGTAACAGCAAGTAACCTAAAAGTATAAAAAAGCACCCTTAGGTGCTTTTATTTAACTCGGTTGTTGCCAATACTTGGCGTATAAATTTGGGTAGGTTTGTTTTAAAAACTTTGCTTTATCTTTAAAACGTTTACCTTTTGGTTGCTCAAGGCCTGATGGCACAAAGGGTAATTCGTCATCATTACGCTCTTCGTACAACATACCGGCAATCAAGTCGTACTCATCTAAATACGGGTAAGGTTGTTCGTTTAAATGATAAACTGGCGTACACTCAGCAATTGAGTCTGGGTTTTCAAGCGCCTTTAAAAAAGCCTGTTCACCACGTGAAATAAGCCAACATAAAAACTCAGAAAAGCCATAATCATCGTTACAACCGGCCATTACATAAGCTGCACCAAATAAGTCCCAGGTATAGGCTTTACGCATACGTAGGTTAAACTGCTTATCAAATTCCATCAGCTGTTCGTCAGATAAATCAGTCAGTTTTGCTTTTAATGCATTACAAACAGACTCAGGCTCGGCAGTTTTATCTTCGGCGGTCACGAGTTGCCAAAATTCACTTTCGCTTAAAACACTCATGATAAAATCTCTTTCACGCGCCCTACTTGACCATCATCAAGTTGAACTTTAATACCATGCGGGTGATTCGGTGACTTAGTTAAAATACGTGACACTATACCTTGAGTTAACTGACCAGTTCGTTGATCTTGTTTTAATACAATGTTGACTTCGCAGCCAATTGAAATTTGTGAACGCGTAGGCACTGCCATTGCTATATCTCTTTCAATAATTTTTGCCGATTATAGCCATTTGCAGCTGGCTTACCAAATTAAACCTGTTTGATTGGGCTGTTTTTAAGCAGCTCCTTTGGCAATATTTCATTTAAACGTTCAGTAATGGCTTGAGCTTTGCCTTTAATTTGAAAATCGAAGCCTTGGCCGTTGCCATCTAAAATGACAGCTAAATAGTTATCAGCAACTTTCAATTGTGTAATACGGCTCAACTCAAGAGTCTCTACTTGCTCGCCATAATAAACCTGCTTAACCGTGAGGCTTGTGTCTGTTGCCGTGAGTGTTTTACTAAGGGCTGTTTTGGCTACAAACTTTTCTGTATAGCGATAGGCCTGTGCCAAAAAACCGATAGCAAATATAAAACCAGTAAAACTTGAAATAGGTAATGAGTCTGATTGCAAGCTGTACACACCTATACCACAAAACAACACAGCTAGAGCTAGATTTAACCTAACCATCTGTTTAGGGGTTAAATTTAAGTACATTATTATTCCTTTAAAAACGCAATTGCTTTTGGATTGACTGCTAATTCTACAGCGCTCAATTCTTTGATAATTAAACTGGTAATTAACTGGGTTTGCTCAGCGGTTATCGGCAGCTCTTTACAGTAACAACTTACTCTCAGCGATTGCGGTAGTTTTTTTAGATCAGCAGTATGAGTTAACCATGAAAATTCGTGTACTTGTTCTTTTGCTTGTTCGCACGCTTGCGTTAACGCAACTCGAATAGCCTTATCTAGGCGCTTTTCAGTTTTAGTCATGTTCTGCTTGTTGTTTTTTAAATTCTTCGTAGCTATCTTGCTGGCGCTTTACACACTCATGGTACTCTTTATCTGCCATATGATTGCATTCACTTAAGCGCGCTGATTGAATTTCATGATAACGGGCATCTGAGCTACACGCTGATAAAACCACAGCAAGCGTTGCAATCACGGCCAATTTTAAAGCATTAAAAAACATTAAATTTCCTTTATGTAGTTATACATTGGTGCTGCGTTTTCCTGTATATTGCGTGGGTTTAAATATTATTACCAAAGGGTTCTATATGATGTTGTCGCAGTTACAAGAGCTGTTTCAGCGTATCGATAAAAGTAAAATTTTTCAATCATTTGTTATCGCTGTCATTGTTATTTCAGCACTAACAGTGGGTGCACATACCTATTCATTACATCCTACAGCTGAGCTTGCTTTACATTGGATGGACGTAGGTATCACGGTATTCTTTTTAGTTGAACTAGTGATCCGTTTTATCGCAAGCCGTGGCTTTAAAGATTTTTTCAGCAAAGGTTGGAATATTTTTGATTTCATAATCGTGGTCGGTAGCCTTTACCCTGCAGCTGGATCAACAATTTTTATCGCTCGATTACTGCGTATTTTCCGCGTGCTGCGACTAGTCTCTATGATCCCAGAGCTTAGACTGCTGGTTAACTCGCTTTTAAAAGCTATTCCGCAAATGGGCTATATTGCCCTACTTATGTTTGTGATTTTTTATATTTATGCCGCTATGGGTAGCATGCTGTTTGCTGATATAAACCCTGTATTATGGGGCGATGTATCTATTTCTATGCTCACCCTATTTAGGATTGCAACGTTCGAGGATTGGACTGATGTCATGTATGAGACCATGGCTGTGTATGAACTCAGCTGGATTTTCTACCTAACGTTTATCTTCTTAACTGCCTTTATATTTTTAAACATGATGGTGGGTGCAATTTTAGAAGTCATGTCTGAAGAGCATCGCAACGCTCGAGAAGAGCAAACATCTGATGCCGACATGCCTGCAACCAAAGGACAAATTGCTCAGCTACAAGCTGAAATGGCCGAACTAAAACAATTACTGAAAGAAAAGCAGTAACATTTTAAGAGGTTAGTTTTTAGATATTAGGCGCTAGGACCTAGCGCCTTTAATTTATCCTCTTTTTTCTACTTTCCATGGTGGGTTTAAGCGGTTCTCTCCGGCCCAATACAATTTAATTTTATTCCCTGATGGGTCTTTTAAAATTGCTTCTGTCCATAAATAACGCTGGGCGGTTGGTGGCTGTTCAAAGCTAATGCCTTTTTCAACAAGGCTTGCGTAGAGCTCATCGAGCTGCTCATGTTCAAAATAAATTACCGCATGATTATTATAATTATCGGTTTCTAATGACAGCGAAAATGTGGCATCACCATCTGGGCATTGAAAGCGTGCGTAATGCGGGGTATCTACAATCTGAATCATCCCCAGTGTTAAGTAAAAAGCCACCGCTTCATCCATATCTTTTACAGGTAACGTCACCTGATTGAGCTTCATTTTCAATTCCAATGTAATTCAATATTCGTTATGTCAGCATATCGCGAACAGCAAATTAAGCAAAAGATAAGTGACGAGTTACAAGTTACAAGTTACAAGTTACAAGTTACAAGTTACAAGTTACAAGTTTCAAGGGGAAAGTTAGCAAGCTACAAGATGAAAGTTGTAGGAGGCGTTTTAACGCCGAGCAAGTAGCAGCGATTTTACATCGCGTCCCAGAGCCTGAATCCTAGCGCCTAATGTTTTCCAACGTAGGCGTGAAACTTGTTTCGCGCGTTTGTTTATAAGAGGCGTTTTAACGCCGAACATCTAAATTCACGGCAGAAGCCGTTCCTTCATGAAAATGCTCAAGGTTTTATCACCATAAATAACAACCTACAAAGACTAACCATTGGTTAAAACTAATTGAGATGGGTTGTCTGTTTGAATAAACAAGACTCTTGTCACTGTTGAACCTGATTCATCTTTTGATGTGTTTGTGAAAAGGTAGTTTTCATCAAAAGTACTCAACTTATCAAGATCAAAATCAGAGTTAGCCTCATGGTGAAATGACATAGCACAGACTTTACCTCTACAAGCAAAGTCTTCAGCATAAACGTCGTTTGTGCGAATTTGACTCAACATCTCGAGCAACTTAACTTCTCTTTCTATTGAATTATCCGTTTCTTCAGCAACTCGAAGATTATTCAAAAAATCTTGAAATGCAGGGGTTGTAATTACGCTTGAAATGCTTTGGTTTTTGATTTGCCCATTATCAGTGATGAATGAATTGGTAACAGATTCTGATGATGAAAAATGTCTATCGGCTAAATTCGTTTGTTGACCTTGCTCTTCACTCACCTTATTACCTTCAAGCTCTGAACTGGCTAATTGTTTAACTTGAATAGTGCTTTGATGTATATCTTTGTTATTTGCCGAGATCACTTCTTTATTAGAATCACTATTAACTTGACTCTCTATTACGGTAGCCGTCACCTCACTATTGTTGCTCGATGAAGTAACCAAATAAGTTATTAGCGAACTGATAGCAATCAAAATTAAAACTGTGAATCCATTTAGTTTAACCATTACTAAAATCCTTTTATTTTTAAACCTTAATCCCCTGAAAATACAATAGATTATTTTGTATGACAAGTAATGATTTTTTAGTTTGTAAGATACGAGAGTAAAGTTTGTAGGAGGCGTTTCAACGCCGAACAAGTAGCAGCGATTTTACATCGCGTCCTAGAGCCTAAATCCTAGAGCCCAATATTTTAAATCGTAGGCGTGAAACTTGTTTCGCGCGTTGTAGGTCGTGCTTTAGCGCGTTAAAAGAGAAGTTAGCAAGCCACAAGGATAAAGTTTGTAGGAGGTATTTTAACGCCGAACATTTATGGTTCATGGCAAAATCCGTTCCTACGGGAGTTCCATGTGTAATATTGGAAATGGTTTGCCCATATCATCTAAAGGTGAGCGTGAGATAACTTTAAACCCCATATGTTGATAAAACCCAACTGCAAGTGGGTTTTGCTCATTGACATCAACTTTGCTTGCATCTAATTGTTCGACTGCATAGTTAAGTAGTGCTTTGCCAATCCCCTCACCTCTGGCAGCATCTAAAATGAACAACATTTCAATTTTGCTATCGTGAACACCAACAAAACCTAAAATTGCTTTCTGTTCATCCTTTATGCACTTCAAAGTAACATTTGGAAAAGCCTGCTCAATTATAATGGGCTTAAAAAAGGCTATGTCGTCTTCTGTTATAAAATCATGTGTCGCTCGAACTGAGTTTTCCCATACACTAAGTAGTTCTGGGAAATCTTCAGTGTTCACACTTTCTATTTTCATTGTCATCCTTGCTGGCCATCCAGTGCTTTATTTAGCTCGGTTAATGGTAAAGACTTATAAAAATACCAACCTTGAATTTGATGATTAGGATTAAAAGCTTTTATGAAGTTATATTCTTCAAACACCTCAACCCCTTCAAAAATGACCAAGCGATTAAGATTTGTAACCAGAGACATAATGGCTAATACCATATCCTGTTTAAATTCATCCGTTATTGATTGTGTTAATATTTTATCAATTTTAATGATGTCGAAGTTAATTTCAGTGAGCCAAACAAGGTTAGATACTCCTGTTCCAAAATCATCAAGGGCAATAATAAAGCCATAGTGCTTTGCCCGTGTTGCAAAGTTAGATAACTCTTCAAGTGGCAAACCTATTCGCTCTGTAATTTCTATTTTTACTTGCTGCGGCTTTATTTTATAACTCATACAAAGTTCGTATAGGTTATCTAAATACTCTGAAGTTTTAATTTCGTACGCATTAACATTAATCGCAACTGTGAACTCGGGATCCCTATGTAAAATAGCTGAAAGCTCTGCAAATGCTCTTTTAACTAAGTCATATGCTAAGGTTGAGTACAAGCCTAACTGTTCTGCGATACTTAAGAAAAGTTCAGGTGATACATTTCCATGAACGGCGTCTTTCCACCTAACTAGGCTCTCCACACCAATTATTTTATTATTTTTTAGCTCAATTATTGGTTGGTACTCTAAATATAATTCACCGTTTTTTATAGCTTTACGCAACCTAAACTCGATTGAAGAGTTCTTATCAAAATATGAAATAACAGAATAAGCAATTAAAAAACTTATTAACCCGATTAAACAAATAAGTGATGACGAGATAAAAATTGGTAAATAAAGTAGGCCTGGACGATTATTTAGCGTCTCTACGCAGTATTCGAATTTTGAACTGCAAATTTTTAATTCCTGAGAATTTAATAACGTATCTTTTTTGAACTGATACTCAGATTTGTAGTTATGGAAAGTATGGCTCTCATTTTTTGAAATAATTTTATAAGAAAACCCTTTTTCAAGATGATCAAAACTCTTAAATGGTTCATTAATTGTAAAAGCAATCACGTTGTCTTTTTTTGTTATATCGTATCTAGCTGGAACTGGGAAAATATTCCCTACCTTCGAAGCGAATTGATACCCCGAGGAAGAACTATAAAACTCTCTTGCAAATAAAATTGGAGTTTCAAATAGTCCCCAGTTTGCTGAACAACCGACTTTACCATCAAAAATTAGACCTAAGTCATGAGTGTATTCATATTTTGAAAGAATTATACGTAATGTGTTGATGGAATCAGAGTCACATCTATTAGGAGATAGCGTTGCGACTTCTTGGATAGAAGCCACTATATCATTCGATATATTTTCTGCTTTAGTTAATAGAGATTCAGCAAACTGCTTTTGATGATTTACTTGAAGGTAGCTTATGAGGAGGTGGAGACTCAGCGTAAAAAATAGCATGATAAAAACTATATAAATAGTTTGTTTGTTATTGTTTAGCTTAAATATTTTTCCCTGCATGTTCTACTTTAGGTTTGATAATACCAACATAAAAACTAACCTTTAATCTCTATTTAATCAACAAAAAAGGGACAAGGTTAGTATCCAAGCATAATTTTAACTACTCTAAACTTTAAACTTACCTACTAAATCAGTAAGCGTGTTCGATAATAAGTTTAGTTTCTCTCCGTTGCCTCTTGCACTTTCAGCAATTTCGCTGACATCATCCGCCGCGTTTTTAATCTCTACCACATTACGATTAATGTCTTCAGCTACATGCTGTTGCTCTTCAGCTGCTGTCGCGATTTGTGTATTCAAATCGCTAATATTAACAATTGACGCGGTTATTTCACTAAATTGTTGCTGTGCTGAATGGGCTAACTCAACTGTTTTATTTGTGCGGTTTAAGCTGGTTGTCATTTCTTTTGACACTTGATCAGACATCTTTCGTAAGGAGTCTAATTGGCTTGCAATTTCTTCTGTTGATTCAGATGTTCTTTGTGATAATGCACGAACCTCATCTGCAACAACCGCAAAGCCTCGGCCATGGTCGCCCGCCCTCGCCGCTTCAATTGCCGCATTTAATGCTAATAAATTGGTTTGTTCTGCAATCCCTCTTATTACGCTCAATATCGACATGATGTTTTCACTTTCAGCATCAAGTTGGTTTATATCTTGAGTTGCTTTGGTGATCACTTCAGACAAAGATACAACGCTATCAACAGTCTGAGAAATAACACTTTGTCCAAGCTCTGAGGCTTGTTGAGTTTGCGATGCAAGCTCAGCTGCATTTGCACAACTGGCAGAGACCTCATTAGCAGTCGCGGCCATTTCATTAATCGCTGTGGCCGCCATTTCAAGAGCTTGTTGTTGCTGCGATGTTGAGCCTGACAGTTGTGCGGCCTGTGATGATGTTTGTGCGGAGGTATCACTCACATTTTGAGCGCAATCATTAATTTGCGTAACTAAATCCGATATCAGGTTCAAAAATAAATTAAAGCTGTTTGCTAATTTGGCTGTTTCATCACGTGTTTTAATAACCAAACGTTTCGTTAAATCACCACCACCTTGCGATATTTCTGTCAGGCCATCACTTACTTCAACAATAGGTGCTGAAATTAATTTAGAAATGTAGCTAGCAACTAGAATGAATACAGCAATCAGAATTGCACTGATGACTAAAATAGTAATCGTCATTGCATTTGCGGCACTCATCACTTCAGATTTTTCAACTAAGCCTATAAATTTCCAGCCTAGTTTTTGTGAGGTATAAATATTCGCTAAGTAATCTTTACCATTAATGTCTATTTCAAATTGACCATGATTATTCTCAGCGAGCTGCTTGTATTTTCCGTTATTGACTTGTGCTAGCTGCTTAAACCTGTAATCAGCATTTTTAACGTCAACGAGTACATTGCCACTGTCTTCAATCAGCATTAAATAGCCAGTTTCACCAAGTTTAATGTTCGCAATAATATCGGTAAGCCCCTGCAAGGATACATCCATGCCTTGCACACCAATAAACTCGCCCTCTTCTTTAATTGCCTTAACAGTAGAAACAATTACCATGTCATCTACTGCCCAATAATAGGCATTGGTTCTTACTGTTTTACCATTTGCAGCTTTACCTGTTTCGTACCATGGCCTAACTCTTGGGTCATAATTTGCTGTTACTTCACCCTCTGGCCATTGAATATAACCACCTTGTTCATTACCCATGTAGATATAAGCAAGTCCCGGGTGGGTTACGCCAAAGTGATCAAACAAACTAAAAGCGTTTTTTTCGGTGCTACTGCCACTTAAATGATCAAGCATCTCTGCACTAGGTGATTGCATATGGGTTTTAACGCCTTGCTTGGCGTCTAAGATAGCGGTATGAGAAGCAAGGTAATCGACATTTTTCTCAATTTCTGCAAAAAACATACTGATACCATTATCGACTTGTCTGGCTTCTCTTTCACTAAGCTCGGCAAAATTGTCGAGAGCTTGCTGTCTTGTTTGTGTAATTACAAGCGCAGCAATGATGATCAGCGGCAGCGCGATGGCTGATGCAAAAGCGAGCTTTAATTTTTTTGAGATATTCATAGCATACTTCCAACTAGGTACTTAAGAAAATATAGTGAGGCCTTGGAAGTTCAGCAAATAAATAAGTGTTTATTTTTATGGGGCAAAATAGATTGGGCTAATAAAATCAATGTGCAGTTTATGGCTATTTTTATTGTCTATACCCAAAACTTACCTTCATATATATGTCATTTAGTTGACATGAACATGGAATGTACTAACTTTAGCCTTAGTAATTAACATGCTTTTAACAAAACCATGCTAGGTACTTTCCAACCAATTGGCAGCATTTGCTGGATGCAAATTAGCTGCCTATTCCTACTTCGTGTTTTAGCATATAGCTAAGTAAAGCCTGACAATCAGGGTGTTTATCGGCCTTTAACCCAGCTACAACACCTTGCTGATCCGCCGCCGATTTATGCTGGCCTAACTTTTCTTTTGCCTGAATTGAGTCAAGTTCAATTTTAATGCCTACAATTCCCCGCAGTAACTTTGCTTGATAATCATCTGGTAGCAAACTGGTATCGTTTAAAATACTTGGCTCGTATTGCCTAATTAGCTCATCTAGGCAAGCTAAGGTGTTTTCATCATCAAGATATGCAACCTTACCCTTGGCATGAACCACAGCATAATTCCATGTCGATACAGCAGGCTTTTCTGCATACCATGTCGGAGATATATAACTATGAGGCCCATTAAAAACCACTAATACCCGAGTATTTTGCAAGCTTTTACCATGACCATTTGCCCGTGAAACATGACCATATAAGGTCCCAAACTCGCCCTCATCGGGTTTATAAACTAATGGTAAATGAGTTGCCTCAAACTCACTATCAACCATTAATGCAAAGCTGTAGGTTTTAATAAACTGCGACACTCTTTCGGGTGTCATTTTCCATTTACTAGGCGTGTGCATTACTTTCCTTTAGTGCTAAAAAAGGCCAGCAAGCTGCTAGCCTTAATGTTGAGTTGTGTGATTAATGTTGACCATCAACAATAATGCGTAACATGCGACGAAGTGGCTCTGCAGCACCCCATAACAGTTGATCACCAACCGTAAACGCGCTGATATATTCAGGGCCCATCGCTAATTTACGAATACGACCAACAGGAATAGACAGTGTGCCAGTTACTTTTACAGGTGTTAAGTCTGTAGCAGAAATGTCACGGTCATTAGGGATCACTTTTACCCACTCATTGTGAGAAGCAAGAATTTCTTCAATTTTCTCAACGCTAATGTCTTTGCGAAGCTTAATTGTCATTGCTTGTGAGTGACAACGCATTGCACCAATGCGAACACATAAGCCATCAACAGGGATAGGTTGTTCGCTGCTGCCTAAAATTTTGTTCGCTTCAACTTGCGCTTTCCACTCTTCTTTACTTTGACCACTTGGCATTGGTACATCAATCCAAGGAATGAGGCTACCTGCTAAAGGCACACCAAACTGGTCTTGCGGTAAATCGCTTGAGGCAATTTTTTCGGTGACTAATTTGTCAATTTCAAGAATAGCAGCGTTAGGATCAGCAAGCTTATCAGCAACGGTTTCGTGAATTGCACCCATTTGTGCAATTAATTCTTTCATGTTGCGAGCACCTGCACCAGAAGCCGCTTGATATGTCATTGGGCTAACCCATTCAATCAAGTCTTGCTCAAATAAACCGCCAAGTGCTAATAACATAAGTGATACGGTACAGTTACCGCCAACATAAGTTTTAACGCCTTGCTCTAGGCCCGCTGTGATAACATCTTTATTTACCGGGTCAAGCACAATAATACTATCGTCACTCATGCGCAGTGCCGATGCAGCATCAATCCAGTAACCTTGCCAACCTGATTCGCGTAATTGCGGGTAAACGGCTTTGGTATAATCACCGCCTTGGCAAGTGACAATAATATCCATCTTTGCAAGCTCAGAAATATCATTGGCATCTAAAAGCGGTTTAGCTGGGCCAGCAAGATCAGGACCTAATTGACCGGTTTGAGAGGTGGTGAAAAAAGTCGTGTCGATATTAGAAAAATCATTTTCTTGCTGCATACGTTCTAATAACACAGAGCCAACCATGCCCCGCCAACCGACTAATCCTACTTTTTTCATTGTTTGTTCCACTGTTTGATTCATTCAAATTACCTAAACTGTTAAAAATTAAAGTCCATTGCGTGAGAATTTAATTTTTACAGAAGTAATCTAGCATTGCGGCCCAAGCAAAACCAGCGCAAACCGAGTAACATCAAAATTTTTCATCATCGTATTAGCGGACAAGCGTCTGGTAGCACCATGTTTAGCGCGCCAGCATGCACTTCAAAACGCTGTTGTTTTGAGGTGATTGGCTCGCCATCTAAGTTTATTGGCATTTCTGTTTGTGTTTGCCATTCAAGCCAAGGCACTTGAAAGCGTTTTACCCACTTTTGTGATGAATTAGGGTAGTTGCTTAGCTCTTCGATAACCGCCGGCACATCTGAAAATGCAAATGATGTAAACGCCACTAAATCAACCAAGCCATCATTTATGTATGCATGTGGCGCAAGTAGCTGACCACCACCCGCTTGGCGACCATTACACACGGCAGCAGCAATAATATCGCCCGAAGCACGCTCACCATCAGGCAGTGTTAACTCGCCACTGTAAGGTACAAAACTAAGCGCTTGTACAAGCCCTGCCAATGTATATGCGCCACCTCCTAGTATGTTCTTAAGTGCAGGCGGTGTTGTTGCGGTAATTTTAGCCCCAAAACCAGCACTGGCTACGTTCACAAAGTAACGCTCATCAACCTCTACCGTATCAATTGCATGCGGCTGACCATTGGCGGCAAGTTTAAGTGCTGGCAAGTACCCGTGAGGAATGTGGGCGGCTGTGGCAAAGTCATTCGCCGTGCCCATGGGTAAAATAGCAAGCTCTAAACGCTGTGATTTTTCTAACTTCATTAATGCATTAACTGCTTCATTAACGGTGCCATCGCCACCAGCCACAACAACACGTTTTACGCCTTCTGCTACGGCTTCATTAATAAAGCGCTTAATGTCACCGCCTTCATAGGTAACACGCACCGCCAGTGGCTGACTAGTTCGAAATTTACCGATGGCGTCACGAAGCTGCTCATCAGCCGCTTTTTTACCATTTATAATTAACCGTAAGTCCATTTTAAATCCCTGTTTTAACACTTAGAACTACCATAACACGCAATGGTTTAATATACCCAAACTACCTCAAGATGCGAGTTTCAGTTGGAATTAAAAGCGATTTAGGCAAGGCATTGATTGCAAGTAATAGTGGTTCTATTGTTAAAATCAATAACGCAGTATAAATCGCTTTTAAACCAACCCTTTGGGCGCTTCACAGGCACTTACTCTCATCGTTGTTACTTCTTAAAAGGGACTGCCATTCTTGCAAAGTAACGCCTTGATATTAAGCACCTGTGAAACGCTGAATTCTGCATCTTGAGGTGGTTTGGGTATAGACAATACAGAAACAAAAAAGCCCTGCTATTGCAGGGCTAAATCAACGTTAGGATTTATTATTGTATCCTTCCTTGGGGGAGTTTCATTAAAACTCGTAGCTGAAGCCTAAGCTAAACTTAGTGCCTTCTTCTTTCTTCCAAAGTGATAAACCTTCTTGTTCAATTTCTTTATCTTGACCAAGGATGTTTTCAATTTTGAACTTAACTTTTGTATTGAAGTTCGGGAAGTAAGAATAAACTAAATCAAGCGAATGGAATGGCTTCTCTTCTGCATCTTCGTTACCTCGAGTACCTGGTACAATAATACGCGGACCAAACACGTTATATACAAGTGATGTTGAATGGAAACCATCAGCTGAGTCATAACCCATCTGCAAGTTTGCTACCCACTCAGAGTGACCCACTAAACGGCGCTCATCGTTAGTAACAATGTTAGACACTGTATCTGCATCAAGTGCATCTTTTAATTGCTGCTCAAACAACGAATCAACACCGTCAGAATCATCAATGCCTAGTTTCACACTTGAATCAGATAGCGTAACGTTACCCGACAAAAATACACTCGACCAGTCAGCACTGATAAAGCTAAAATCAGTTAAGAAATCAACCTCAATACCGGTTAACTCACCTGATTCAGCATTAGCAGTTAATAACTGTGGTGCCGCACCACCAACACCCGCAAGCTCTACCATTTCAATAGGGTTAGTAAT
Organism: Pseudoalteromonas sp. HF66; assembly: GCF_011806445.1. NCBI lineage: Bacteria > Pseudomonadati > Pseudomonadota > Gammaproteobacteria > Alteromonadales > Pseudoalteromonadaceae > Pseudoalteromonas > Pseudoalteromonas sp. HF66. The sequence goes on along the minus strand of NZ_JAATOU010000019.1, from coordinate 28,301 downwards.
GTCTTTGTAGAACAATGCAACTGATAGGTTATTACCTGATGCCATATACCATTCAAAACGGAAATCAGCATTTTTAAGTTTTGAACTTTGTAATGTCGGTGAACCACGAACAAGGAATTCCGTTAACGGGTCAACGAAGAAAGTAGAGCTAACATCACGCATATCTGGACGAATCGTTGTCTCGCTTAAATTTAAACGAAATTGCATTTCTTCATCCATGATATAAGTCACAGCTAAAGATGGATAAAAGTCATCTTCTTTGATAGCTACTTCAGCTAACTCATCAGTTGTCGCATCAAACAAATTACTATGCGCCTTAAATGGCACTGATACTTGCGCAAAATCTTCCCAACGAACACCACCAGTAATACGCCAAGTGTTGTCGATAAAGTAGTCAGCCATAAAATAATAAGCATCTAGCTTATGTGCCGCACTGTATTTATCACCGTCAGTTGTTCTGTCGTCGAAAATACCTGACCCCGTTGAACTTGCATAGAAAGCATCATTATTGATGTTATCGTAAGCGAAAATTTCATCTAAACGTGAGCCAAATGAATAATCATCTGAAATACCACGGTGTGTAATACCGAATGTCGTATTATTTGCGTTACGTGTTTTCTCAGAGAAGTCGCCACCTACTTTTAGCTCAAGCTCATAGCCTTCACCATAAAATGGCATACCCATGTTCCAACCCCATGTATCAACTTCGTCATGAAGAACTTGGAATTCACGTGTCACGTTAGTTGCAGAAACGTCCTGTAATTGCTCAGATACAAACGCCCCATCGTCATAGTTACGTTGGAAAACAGCATCAACACCACCTGGAGCATCACGGTTTGCACGGCTTGTACCGGCATACCAATCAACAAACAAGTTGTTAAAATCAATAAAGTTGTGGGTGCCTTTTAATTGGCTAGAGAACATTTCACGCTCTTCATACACGACATCAACACGGCGAAGATCACGAACACCTTCTTCCGTTTCGTTGGCATCATAGAAATTACGATTACGAACACGGTCACGCATGTCATGCAGGGCAATATTAGTCAGTTCAATTTTATGGTTTGAATTAAACTCATAACCAATATTGAATGTCCCACTCCAACGCACATTTTGTTCAGTCGATGTACCATCGTAATACTGAGCAAAACACTTGTCTTCACACCCTAAGCTGCCAAGGTTGGTACCACTTTTCTCTTGTGCTACTTCCCACTCATTTTCATAAGAAACAGCAGCAAGTACACCAAATGTGCCCATTTCACTTTCAAAGCGATCGCCTAGTGAAACTGAAAAGCTCATTTCAGGATCAACGTCTTTTTCAGTTGCTGAAATATTCCAGTCAAGAGCCGACATCAATGCTTGGCGCTCAGCCAATGTTGTATTGATATCACCCTCAAGGCCAGCACCATAAAAGGCATCGATGAACTCACTTGGTAACGCGCGAGTTCCATCGTCACGTCCCATCCAGTCATCATCACCACCTTCATAGAAGTAGCCTGTATCACTGTTATTGGTGTTATAAGAAGTACCAATATCGACTTTAAATAAAAAATCAGTCGGAATTGATTTGGTTCTAATATTTACGTTACCACCACCAAAATGCGCTGGCATATCGGGTGAAAACGATTTTTGAACACTAAGACTTTCAATAATATCTGATGGAAATAAGTCAAGCGGTACAACTGAGCGAGTTGGATCAGGGCTTGGTACATACATGCTGTTAAGCTGAGTACTCGAATATCGCTCACCTAAACCACGAACATAAATGAACTTGCCATCAACAAGTGTCAAACCTGTTACACGACGAAGTGCCGATGCAGCATCGCCATCACCAGTACGAGAGATTTGCTCTGCACCCATGATATCAGCAACGAAAGCTTGATTTTGACGCTCTTGAAGAACCGCGCCAGCACTCCCTTTTAAACGCTGTCCTACAGCAACCACTTCTTCAATTTCTTGTGCTTCATCCGCTGCATAGGCAGTATTCACTGATAAGCCAACTAATGCTGCAAGCACTGCGTGGTTTATCTTTGAACGCACAAGTTTAGAGGGGGTAAAAGATTTCATTATTATACTCCGAAAACAAAACTAGAAGCTGGCCGGGGTTGCCCCCAACCATGGATTAGAAGGGCTTAGTTAAGACCTACTTTTACCCAACCTGCTGTCCAGTCTGTTTGCGCATCCATTGCACCGATGTAATCTACTTGGTCGAAGAAGCTATTTAGGCTTGAAGCATCGAAACCGCTACCAAGTAATGCTGATTCTGCACTTGGTTGATAACCGTTGTCGCTAAGACCTAACATCGCTGCGTCCATAATAGAGTTACCTTCTTGGCCTTCGAACCAAGATTGAACATTACCAGTACCAATTGCTTGGCTTGAGAAGTTGTTATCTGCTGCACATGCAACCACTGAGTGACTGATAGTAAGTGAGCCATCTTCAGCGCGTGGAGCTGAATCTGCGCCAACTCGTAAGCAGTTTTTATAACCTTCACCACCTGTCACTACTACATTTTTAAGCATACCCGCAGTACCTGCACGTAAACGGATACCGTTTACACCATCTGCACCGATGATAGTTACGTTAGAGATAGTAGGTGTTGTTAAAGGTGATGCATCTGAATCAAACTCTGAGTTATCAGCTTCAATTGCATTATCACCTTCTGAAGAAGACTGTTTGATTAATACGTATTGTGCATTACCAGTCCAACCGAATGACCAATCAAGAGAATCATCACCAATGTTTGTCAGTACTAAGTGGCTAATGCTTGCAGTACCACCAAAGAACTCAACACCGTCGTCAAGGTTTTCGTGAACGTGGATATAATCAAGTTCAGTTTGGCTACCAACACCTGCTAGTGAGATACCATTAAGCTCATCACCGTTACCTAGTGTTTTACCCGCTTGCTTTACAACAACATACTTAAGCGTACCTGAGTTATCTTCTGGTTGGTTACCACCGAATTGACCTGCATCACCTTCAGCTGCAACACCACAGTTTGCAAGTTCATCTGCTGTTGTTTCACCCACTTGGTCACCACAAGAGTTAGCTGGTGCGTTACCAAGAAGCACTACACCACCCCATTGACCAATACCTGTTTCAGCACCTGTCATATCTTGGATTGATGTCATAACGATTGGTTGAGTTGCTGTACCTACAGCCTCAATCTTAGAGTCACGACGCACAACTAAGAAGTCATCACCGTTTTCACCGATTAGTGTTGTACCAAATTGAACATAAAGAGTTGCACTATCAGTTCGGTCACCACCCACTGCTGTACGACCTTTTAAGATCCAGTGAGCATCGTTAGTTAATGTCACGTCAGATGTGAACACAACATCTTGTGCTAACTGATACACTGGCTTATCGGTAATTTGTGGGAAGCTAGCAGAAACATCAGTCGCTAGACCTTGTTCCATTGCGTTAGTGATATCTTCAGGGAAGCTTGGGTTAACAGCAACTGTCCAACCTTCCATCCAGTTATTGTCACCGTCAAATGCACCAATGTAGCTTGTTTTAGTGAAGAATGGGTCAAGGTCTGACGCATCAACACCTGCACCTAATAGCGGAGAGTTTGATTTAGGCGTGAAGCCATCTGTTGCAAGGTTTAGTGTCGCTGCAGTTAGTGTTTGGTTACCTGTTTGACCTTCGAACCAAGACTGAACATTACCAGAACCAATTGCTTCAGAACCGAAGTTATTGTCTGCACTACATGCTACAACTGAGTTTTCGATAGAAAGCTCACCAGACTCAGCATTTGCTACAGAGTCAGAACCTACACGTAAACAGTTTTTGTAACCTTCAGGGCCTGTCACAACCATGTTACGGATAACACCAGCCGTACCTGCACGAAGACGAACACCGTTTTTACCGTCAGCACCAACAATCGTTACGTTTGAAAGTAGTGGCTTAGTTAATGGTGTAGCGTTTGAATCGAATTCTGAGTTATCTGCTTCGATTGCATTGTCACCTTCAACAGATGATTGTTGGATATAAACGTTTTGTGCACGACCTGTCCAACCAAATGACCAGTCAAACGCGTCATCACCAATATCAGTTAGCACAACGTTACGAACGTTGACAGTACCACCGAAGAACTCGATACCATCATCAAGGTTTTGGTGTACCTGGATGTATTCAACTTTTGTTTTAGAACCAACACCAGCGAATGAAATGCCATTTAGCTCATCGCCATTCCCCAATGTTTTACCTGCGTGTTTAACGACAACATAACGAACAACACCCGAGTTATCTTCTGCATCGTCACCACCAAATTGACCTGCATCACCTTCAGCTGCAACACCACAGTTTGCTAGCTCTTCAGGTGTTGTTTCACCTTGTTGGTCACCACACGAGTTAGCCGGTGCATTACCAAGTAATACTAAACCACCCCATTGACCGATGCCTGTTTCTGCACCTGTCATATCTTGGATAGAAGTCATTGTGATTGGTGCTGTTGCATTACCATTAGCGTTGATTTGTGAACCACGGCGAACAACTAAGAAGTCATCACCTGTTTCACCGATTAATGTCGTACCCGCTTGAACATATAATGTTGCGCTATCAGTACGGTCACCACCGACTGCTGTACGACCGTTTAAGATCCAGTGAGCGTCATTTGTTAATGTTACATCTGCAGTGAAAGTTGTATCTTCAGCTAAACGATAAACAGGCTTATCAGTGATTTGTGGAAATTCAGATGAAACGTCTGTCGCAAGACCTTGCGCCATTGCATTTTCGATATCAGTTGGGAAACCGCCATTGATAGCAACAGTCCAACCTTCCATCCAGTTATTTGTTGCGCTAAATGCACCGATTTGACCATTCGCTAATAATGGTGAGCCTGCTAAAGGCATATAACCATTATCATCTAGCATTAAATCTGCAGGTGTAAGAGTTTGGTTACCGTCTTGGCCTTCAAACCATGCTTGTACAGTACCGCCATTAATTGTTTCGCTACCGAAGTTATTAGCAGTTGTTTGACATGCAACAATTGAGTTAGTGATAGTTAGTGAACCGTCTTCTGCACGAGGAACTGAATCAGAACCAACACGTAAACAGTTTTCGTACGTTGCAGGGCCTGTAACGAAAACGTTTTTCAGCATACCTGCAGTACCTGCACGTAGACGAATACCATTGTTACCTTCAGCACCCACGATTGTTACGTTTTCAATGGTAGGGTTAGTCAGTGGTGTAGCGTCTGAATCAAACTCAGAGTTGTCAGCTTCAATCGCGTTATCACCTAAGTTCGCAGCTTGTTGAATGTATACGTTTTTCGCCGTACCAGTCCAACCAAAAGACCAATCTAGTGAGTCATCACCAATACTTGTAAGTACCACGTTGCTTACGTTTACTGTACCACCAAAGAACTCAATACCATCATCTAAGTTTTCGTGTACTTGAATGTAGTCAACAGTTGTAGCAGAACCCACACCGGCAAATGAAATACCGTTTAACTCGTCACCATTACCCAGTGTTTTACCAGCATGTTTAACAACTAAGTATTTCAATGTACCTGAGTTATCATCTGCAACGTTACCACCGAATTGACCTGCATCACCTTCAGCTGCAACACCACAGTTTGCAAGTTCGTCTGCAGTTGCTTCGCCTTCTTGGTCACCACATGAGTTTGCTGGTGCATTGCCAAGAAGAACTAAACCACCCCACTGACCGATAGATGTTTCAACATTAGTCACATCTTGAATAGAAGTCATTGTGATTGGTTGGCTTACAGTACCTACCGATTCGATTTGTGAACCACGACGAACAACTAAGAAATCATCACCTGATTCGCCAATTAATGTAGTACCTTGTTGGATATAAAGAACAGTATTATCTGTACGGTCGTTACCAACCGCTGTGCGACCATTTAAAATCCAATGAGCGTCATTTGTTAACGTTACATCTGCAGTGAATGTTGTATCTGCTTTTAAACGGTAAACTGGTTTATCTGTAATCGTTGGGAATTCTGAAGAAACATCTGTTGCTAAACCTTGTGTTAAGGCATTTTCGATGTCAGTTGGGAAACCAGTTGTCGCATTTTGAGAATCATCACGACCTGACTGATCGCCGCCGTTATCACCATTGTCACCACCATTATCGATGATATTAGTGATGTTATCGCCTTCATTTACAGTGGTGTCGCCTTCTTTAACGACTAAGTCACCACCACAACCAGCTAAAGAAACTGCAGCAGCTACCAGACTAACTTTAAATAAGTCAGATAATTTCATTGTTCACTCCGTTAAGATAGATATTTAATTATTGTGTTAGCGCATAAACTCAAGTCACCCAAAAGCACTGAAACTTAATGCTTTTGGGTCACTTGAGTTTTAAACTGCGACTACCTTACGGGAGCTGTATGACAAACTAGTTACACTTTAATAAACATAAAATGACAATATTAATTATTTTAAAAAGAGTAAGTTAGTAAACTTTAGGAACGGAAAAAAGCCGCCCGAAGGCAGCTTTGGTGTTGCGATTATAAATGAGTTCTTTTGTACGCTTACCTGTTGAATACCATTTAGAGTAAGGCGGTACGTAATGTTTCGGCGTGCACTTTTTCACGCTTCACATACTTGATCCATTGCTCAGCTAAACGCTGTGACTTTTTGTGTTTTTCCGCTTGCTCAAACGCTAAAATAGAGGCATCAAAATTTTGTAAATTGTACTGCGCCATACCTAAGGCAACATACACATTCGATTCAAACTCTAAGCCGCCTTTATCTAGGGCTTTACGTGCTGCATCCGCTGCTTCTTCGTATTTTTCAAGGTTAATGCTTACCTCTGCAATACGTTGTTCGTATTGACCATGCGTTACTAAATCCGCGGCTTTTGCAAAGTAAGGAAGTGACTTTTCGCTTTCTTTTGCTTGTACCATCGCTTCTGCAACAAAGGCATAGTTTTTCGCTGATTTTTCAGCTATACCGTCTTGCATTGCTTTACTCATCACGTTCGCGGCTTTAAAAGCCAGGCCGTTGTATAAATACACTTGTGATAATTGACGTAAATCTGATTTAGATTTCATGAAACCTTGTTGGTATGCCGCTTCTAAAATCGCTAATTGCTTTTTCTCTGCGCCCGTTTCACCGTACATGCCACCTAACTGAACCCAGTACTCTGGCTTGTTATAAAGCTTAACTAAACGCTCAAGTACCTCGACTACTTTGTCAGACTGATTAAGTGAGTAGTACATAGCACGCTGTAAGATTAGCCAGTTTTCTTTTGGCATGTCGCCCTTGCTGTCGGCTTCTGCGATAGCAAGGTTAATGCTTTCAATGCCTTTTTGGTAATCTTTAAGCTGATAATAAGCTTGAGATTTCAAAACGTAATAAGCATCTGTTTTAGGCTTGTCGTTAATCACATCCCACTGCGCTAAGTATTTGATTACCTTTTCGTAATCGCTATTAGCCATCGCAAGTTGCGCTAAACTAAACATGGTGCTTACACGTAATGTTTCTGGGATCGCATCTTCGTTTACTACTTTTTCAAACGACGCAATTGCTTTATCTAGGTCATTTTCGTTGTAGTAAATAAAACCATAGAAATTATGCATCATGGCAATTTCATACGAGTTCATGCTTGAAGAGCGCTCTTGAATACTATCAAGTGCTTCCAGCCCTGCTTTTGCATCACCATCATCAGCCAGCTTTTGTGCACGAGCTAATTGGCTATAGACTTTTTCACGCAGTGCAGGTACTCGTTTGGTTTTTTGCTCTTCAGCATAGGCGGTAGCAATTGTTACACCTGGTAACATGCTAACAACGCTTGGGATTACCAGGCTGCTTGTGAAAGCAGCCGCGCAAATCACGGCAACTTTTAAAGGTTTCATAATCGCATTCCTCTTTTCTAACCGTTAATTTGGAAAGAAATTTTGTTCTGTACGCCCGCTACTTCAACAGCTTCACCGTTAACAACGCGCGGTTTATATTTAAATTTAAGTGCTGCATCCATCGCAGCGCGGTCAAACAGTGATTCAGGCTCAGCTTTAATAACTTTCGGGTCACGTACTGTGCCTTGCTTGGTTACTGTAAACTCAACAATCACATAGCCTTCAATACCACGCGATAAAGCTCGGCGCGGATAAACAGGCGCTACTTTTACAATCGGTAGGTATTCACCGTCGCTTGATTCAAGCGCTAAGCCACCCGCTAAGTTAACGTCTGCTTCAACGCTAGCACCAAAGTCAAAGTTGGCATTGCTCGCGTTAGGATCACTGTTTTGCATTTGCGGTGATTCCATTGGCGGAGGTGGCTCTTTTGGCGTTGGTGGCTTTTGCGGTTTGCGTTCTTTCTTTTGCACTGTCTCTTCTTTTTTCAGACGAACAAAATCAAGTACGTTTCCTTTTACGGGCTCAGACATGGCCCCTTCACCACCGGTGATCAGTGCCTGCATACCTAAAAACAGCATGACAGTCACGATACCAGCGATGATTAATGCAACTATATAACGCATCGCTCACATTCCTTATGATGCTTCTTGCGCAGCAATCGACACATCAAATGCGCCTGCAGCTCGCGATGCATCCATTACTTTGATAAGTACATCCGTTGTGGCTTTCTTATCAGCTTGAATAACCACGCTACCTTGTGGGTTTTCAGCTTTTAAGCGCTCGATATTTGCTTGTACTGCACGAATATCTACTTGGCGTTTGTTGATCCAAATTTCACCTTTGTCAGAAATAGCAACTAAGATGTTGGCACGCTCTTTTTTCACTGCAGTTGCAGCTTCAGGGCGGTTTACATCAATACCGGCTTCTTTTACGAATGATGCTGTTACGATGAAGAAGATAAGCATGATGAAAACAACGTCTAGCATTGGCGTCATATTGATTTCTTCTGCGTCGTCTTCTTGAAATAAGTTACCTAGTGGCGCTCTCATTGTTAGTCTCCTAGTGGGTGATGTGTAACATCACCCTAAAATTCGTTTAGTGGTCTAAGACCATGTTGTCTTCAAGTAATTGCACTTCACGTTTTGCTCGACGTTGTAAGAACGTTGATGCGAATACCCCTGAAAGTGCACCCACCATACCGGCCATGGTTGGAATAGTGGCTTTAGACACCCCTGATGCCATCGAACGAGCACTGCCTGTGCCTGTGATTGCCATTACATCAAATACTTCGATCATGCCGGTTACGGTACCTAACAGACCTAAAAGTGGACATAACGCAACCATTACGTTAATTAGCGCAAGGTTATTATTTAGTTGCATGCCAGCGCGTGAAATCATCGCTTGGCGAATTTGCTCTGCGTTCCAGCTGTTACGCTCTGCTCTATTGCTCCAAGTGCTCTTTACGTCTTTCTTGTAGCGTTTAAAGCCGCCAAAGAAATACATAAAACGCTCAAGTATCAATAACCACATCGCGAAGATGAGGACCCCGATGACCAAGAGAACTTGGCCACCTGTGTCGAGGAAATCACGTAGAGCATTGATTGCATCAATCAATAGCACCATGATTTATGCTCCTTTCTCGCTTCGCTCTGCAATGATACCTGCGCTTTGCTCTTGTAAAATTAACAGCATGTTTTTAGAGCGCGTGTTAAGAAGTGTGTATAAGAATACTGTTGGGATAGCCACAACCAGACCAAGTACAGTTGTTACAAGTGCCTGAGAAATACCACCCGCCATTAGTTTAGGGTCACCTGTACCGAACAAAGTAATTGCTTGGAAAGTGTTAATCATACCCGTTACCGTACCTAGTAGACCAAGTAGCGGGGCCACCACAGAGATAATCTTAATTAGCGTCAGGTTACGGGTTATTTTCGGCATTTCACGAATGATTGCTTCGCTTAATTTTAGCTCAAGTGTGTCGTACGCTACATCTGGGTACTGATCTTTCACTTTCATTACACGGCCAAGTGGGTTGTCATCACGTGCAACTGTGTCTTTAAGCTGACGACGGATTTTGCTACCCATAATCATCAGTGATACAAAGCGCTCAAGTGCGATGAGTAGAGCAATTAGACCAACACCTAAGATGATATAACCTACAGTACCACCTTGGTGAACTTGCTCTTCAGTGTCAGGAGCTTGTACTAAAAGACCTAAGATAGAACCACCTGTTGGGTCAAGAGCGAACTGAACAACACCCGAATTTGCTTGTTGCAGATCAGTAGCAGTTGCTGTGTAACGGCTGCTTGGCTGACGTGTAAGCTGGCTGATTGTATTCGTAGCAGGTGTGTACTCTAGGTATTTACCGTCTGCGATTAAGTTAAATGCACCAACACGCACCACTTCTTTTTGTGCTTTGCTGCCACCTTCAACGATAACATCTGTTGTAAAGCGTGATACTTTACCTTGTTCGGTCATTTCACGTTGTAATTCAAACCATACTTTTTCGATATCATCGATTGAAGCAAGCTTTGACGTTGAACCCATTTTTTGTGCCAGCTCATCCATGAAGTTACTGCGTCCAGGTAGCTCTGCAGAAACAACTGACGTCATGAATTTGTTACTTGAATCACCCGCAACTTGTTGTAACACACCGAAAAGTTCCTTAAGTGAACCCATACGGTTTGAAAGCGTGTCAGTTAAGTTAGCTAGCTTTACTTCATTTTCTTCAAACTGAGTTTCTAAACGCTCTGACTCATTTAACATTGCAGTACGCTTTGCTTGTGTATCTTTAAGCATTTGTACTTGTTCGTTTTGACGCGCCATGAACTCTTGTTCACGTTGTTTATTCTCAGCGCTTTGCTGTGCGTTACCTTGCTCTAATGTTTTTAGTAATGAATCTAAATCCATTGGCTCAGCCGCTAGGCTACTACCAGCAAAACCAAGGCCAGCTGCAAATACGGCCATTTTTGTCATTTTCGTTAATAATTTCATCTCAAACCTCTTATTCAGCAGCGTGGACTGGCAGTGTTAACATATCTGGGGCAAGTTGCTTACGAGCAATGCGTAAACCTTTGTTGATTTGGCTGATTGCAGAATCTGGTAACTCAACAAACGATTTTGTTTCTTTATCCCAGCTACCTGCTTTTTTGCCGTCGCGTGTTAAATAAATAAGTTCTAAGCGACCAATGCGTAAGAAATCTACTTCGCGCTCTTGACCATCTACATTAAGTAATGATGTATACGCTTCGATAGTGCGACCGTAATCAACCTCTACTTGGTAAGCTTCAAGTAAACGGCGGAATTTTTCACTTGAAGTGATATCTGCGCGGTCCATCATTTCTTTTAATGATGCGATACGTTTGCTTCGTTCTTCAGTTAAGAAAGGTACGTCTAGTGCAACAAATTGTTCCAGGCCCGTGATCATGCGCATCATTAACGGCGTAATTTGACGCTCGATAACTGATACCTGATCCATTGACTCATTTAACGCGTCCATTTCAGCAATTTGGTTGTTTAACTGCTTGGTAAGTTGCGCGTTATAAACAGTTAAGCCTTCAATTTCTTTATTAAGAGCTTTGAATTGTTGTAAACGACCTTGCATTGAATCTGCAATCTTGTCGATTTTAGTTTGTGATTGCGCTGCAGATTTGTTTATCTCGCTGCTTTTATCAATTACTTTATCTAGATCGTTTGCATGTACCGCCGCAGATGCCGCTACAATACCTGCTAAAATCAGTGGTTTAACGCCTTTCATCGCATACACCTTTACTCGTTAAGTTAGCTTAATTTACTAGTGGGGGTTGTTTTAATGTGCGAAAGGATAACGATGAAAAATGACAAGCGTGTTGCGTAAAAAATACAAAATTATGACAGCTGTAACAATTAGTTTATATTGCGCAAAGATAAGGCAAAACTTGCAGGGTTTTGGGAACTAAATATGGGAAACGATCTGTTGATAAGTGCTTTCCCAGTCTAGATAGTTAACAGGGATAGCGTGGTAGTTCCCTTTATTTTCAATAACTAAAGACGGAAAGCCTTGGATAGGTAAGCTTCTAGCTTGGTTTATTTCGGCCATTAATAAAGAATGTATGTTTTCACTTTCAATTTCTTTTATAAATGTGCTTTTTTCTAAACCTATTTGCTCAGCAAGGAGCACAAGTGTGCTTATGTCTGACGGGTTTTGTGCATTTAAGTAATAGGCTTTTTGAATGGCATAAAGCATCTCCTGCTCTTTTTCGTGCTGCCTTGCAACAATCACAGCTCTACATGCTGGGTAAGTAGAGCGACGTGGTTTAGCAGTGTGCCAAAACTCATGATTAAATGGTGTACCAAGTTGCTGCTCAATTCGCAGCCATGTTTGCTGTAAAAACTGTTGCATATCTATAGGCATTGGCTCATCGGAATCAGGAGCAAGGCCGCCCACTCTATATTCAATAGCAAGTTTATCACCAAGGGCTGCTTGAAGCTTTAACCAAGTTTCTCTATAGCCCCAACACCAACTACACATAGGGTCATAAACATAAATTAACCTTGCCATTTAGCTTATCTCGGTTAAATCAGAAACCACGACATTACGCCCTTTTGCTTTAGCTTTATAAAGGTTGTCATCAGCTTGTTTAATCGCTTTACTAAATTGGCTTCCTCTTTCGAGGCTGGCAATTCCGATACTACATGTGATTGTCACAGACTCCCCAACATCGAAGGGGATCTGTTTTTGAGCGACATAACTACGCAGCTTTTCGGCCACGGCATGAGCTATATTGAGTCCAGCTTTAGGCAGTAAAATAATGAATTCTTCGCCACCATAGCGCGCTTTAATATCTGTGCCACGTAATTTATCATGCATCATAGAGGTAAACGCTATTAATGCCTGATCACCAAAATCATGGCCATAACTATCGTTAATTGATTTAAAGTTATCTAAATCAATTAATAATATCGACATCGGTAAATAGTTAGCCGCTTCGGCTTCAAGACGAGGCTGAATATGCTCATAAATATAACGGCGATTCGCAAGGCCAGTAAGTGGATCTGTCAATGCATCGCGCTTTTCTATTAAGGTAATATCAGCAATTTTTTGATGGCTTTTTTGTCTAAAGTATTCGCTAATCGCAGAAAACAATATCACCATTGTGAAAGAGGCTATAAAGCGTGAGGTTTCAACTTGCCCATAATGCGCTTGACCAAAATTAGGGCTAAATAACAAAGCAACCGCACTGCTATACATAATAATAACCAATACACTGCCAACTTTTAAACCTAAGGTGACATAAGCCACAATAGGGTAAAACATCAGCCAATATAAAGCGGTATTCTCTTTGCCACCGGTATACACCAATGCCACGCAGAGCAACAGAATAATAGACAATATAATGCAACTAACAGACACCAAAGCGCCAGTGCGAAAGTAATAAAACATGCACAGCACAATAGTCACATCACTGACCACTAACATAATAGTTAACGGTAAGGCATAAATTTGATAGTTAGATAATACTAAGGATGTGATTAATACAATGGCAAAAAAAGCCATTGTAAACAGCGTGAAGGCACGGCGTTGTTTATCCGCCGTGTCGACACTATTTAAATTAATGGCATTAAGCCAGTTTTGATCCAAAATTGCAGTCTCTTAAAACTAAACTTTAAATTTAAGTACCAATTTTTCAAGCTCATAGAACTGGGCTTTTAATTTTGTACACTCATTCAAGGTGTTATTAAGATTACTCTTACCTTGATTAGAAAGCTCACTAATTGAGTGTATATCACTATCTAAACTTTGAATTACTTGGTTTTGCTCTGTGGTGGCATTCGCTACACTGTGGTTCACTTCATCGATTGATTCGATAGCACGCGTCACCTCAGCCATTTTATCACCCGCTACATGGGCTTGTTCAACACTCTTTTCGCTGTCACGAATACTTGCAGTCATTACTTCAACCGCAGACGCAGAGCCTTGTTGTAATTGAGAAATAGTGTCTTCTATTTCTTGCGTTGATTGCTGTGTTCGGTGTGCTAGTTGCCTAACTTCGTCAGCAACAACCGCAAAACCTCGACCAGCTTCACCTGCGCGGGCCGCTTCAATAGCAGCATTAAGCGCTAATAAGTTGGTTTGCTCACTTACACCTTTAATCACTTCAAGTACTTGACCAATGCTTACAGTGTGCGCATCTAAACTATTAATCGTTTTTTGTGCTTGCTCCATATTACGAGACAAGGCATTTATAGCAGTTAAGTTATCAGCTAACGCAGATTGGCTTTGTAGTGACTGGCTATTCGCACTCGTCGCAAGGCTAGACGCATTACTTGCACTATTTGAGATTTCTACCGCGCTAGAGGTAAGCTCGTTGATTGCGGTTGCAACGTTGTCAGTACGTTTTGTTTGGTCTGCATACATATCGAGCGTACCTTGAGTTTGGTTCACTAAACTCTCAACTAAACGCTCAAGCTCAACAGTGGTATTTTTAACTTGCTCAATTGATGTATGAATTTTTTCGATAAAAGCATTGAAGTAATGACTTAATTCACCAAATTCATCATTGTTTTCAACCTCAAGACGACGGGTTAAATCACCCTCACCTTGTGCGATATCTTTAATTGCATCGTTTAGGCGCTGCATTGGCCGCATTAAATAACGAAGTAAGAACTGCATCATTAATACAATAGCGGCTATACCCATCAGCATATATATGGCAGCCATATTTCTAAATGACGCGACCGATGAATAGGCAATTTCTTCGTTGATCACCACACCAAGATACCAATCAACGTTTTGAATTCCTTTAATTTTGGTAAACGACACTAATTTATCTAAGCCACCAACTTGTACTTCTACAAACTCAGATTGTAACGATAGGCTTTTACCGAATAAATCGCGCATGTTTTTGTCGTTAAACTTAGTTTCTGGGTGACTTAAAATGCGGCCTTCACTATCAAGTAAGAAACCATAACCAAAACCTAAAAAGTCAATTTCGTTAACTATCTTAGTAATGGTTTTCATATCAATATCAGCACCTGCAACACCGCTAAACACACCATTTGCTTGCATAGGGGCTACAGCCGAAATAGTCAGCTCATTGGTTGTTACATCAATATAAGGGGCAGTAAAAGCAGTGTTAGTTTTGTTTTCAACAAGTTTGTACCACGGGCGTGTCGTAGCATCGTAGTCAGGCGGTAACACAACCGATTGGTCATTCAATACAAATGTGCCATCAGTGATACCTATATATGTGTTTTTAAAGTTACCAGCTTTGTCAGCTGTGTTGAGCTGTGTAAGTGTTAGCTCTTTGCTGTCACCAAGTTGATAGGTGTCTGCAACTGACGAAACAATCGCTAACTTGGCATTTAACCAGTTCGCTATATTTTGCGACACTGACTGAGAAATCTCTTGCAACACAAGCGAAAGCTGCTCTTGCGTTTGGCTGCGCATAGAGATGAAGTTATTAATCGTGAATAAACCGAGCACAATCACTAAAACCAGTGATGCAGCCACAGTTACCTTGGTGGTAAATTTAAGAGTGCTTTGCATGACAAACCTGTTTGTTATTTTTTTCGTTGTTAGCGCTTTTATATTTAACAAATTTCAAGCTCTTTGTCTTATAAATTTAGGCTAAAACTAGAAAAACGTTCCTTTTAATTAAAGTACGCTTTATATAGAAATCAATTACTTTGTTAACGGCAGCAAATTTAACTTCTAAAGTCGTCACGATAAAAAACAACAAAACCCATTTTGGAACGTTCCTAAATAGATTTGATTTAATCGCCCTTGAATACGTATTCATTAAATCATTTTGTCATCTAAATTTGTTCCTGGTAGCAAATAAATGGCATAAAAAAACCCCGCAAATCTGTGCGGGGCTTTTATTAGAAAGTACTTTTAACCGATGCGCTGTTTCCAGCTATCAGCTAAACGCACAACGTTTAAGCCATACCAAGCGATAAATGCATAACAAATCACTGGTACGAAGAAGCTTTGTTGTATGTTAACTGTATCTGCAACCACACCTTGTACTAATGGTACTAATGCACCACCTACAATAGCTAAGCATAACCAACCCGAACCTTTACTGGTGAGTGAACCTAAACCTTCAATAGCTACAGAGAAAATAGTTGGGAACATAATTGAGTTAAATAAACCAATCGCAAGTACTGAGTAAAGTGCTAAGTCACCTTCAGTGAAAATAGTCACTAACAGCAGTGCAATAACCATCATGGCATTAAAGAATAACGCTTTTGATGGTGCAATCTTCTGAAGAGCTGCAGAACCAATAAAGCGACCAACCATTGCACCGCCCCAGTAGTAAGCAATTAAGCTTGCAGCTGCATGCTCTTCAAGGCCAGCAATATGCTCTTCTCCGAAGTAGTTTACCAAGAAACTACCAATAGAAACCTCAGCACCTACGTAACAAAAAATACCTACCACACCCATCATTAAATGTGGTGCTTCTTTCAGGCTGTGGCCTTTCGCTTTACAGTCTTGCTCTTCTGTGTGCTCTGCAATCACTGGTAGTTTAAAGAATGCAAATACAACAGCAATAGTTAATAGCGCTGCTGCTAACATAAGGTAAGGCACTTTTACTGATTCAGCAGTTGCCGCATTTGCAGCTAAAGTACCCGCTGTACCGAAGAATAAAATACCACCTACATATGGTCCAACCGTTGTACCTAGGGAGTTAAGTGCTTGAGCAAGATTTAAACGCGACGACGCTGTTTTTTCAGGGCCTAACGCCACAACATATGGATTAGCTGACACCTGTAATACGGTAACACCCGCTGCTAGTACAAATAATGCACCTAAGAACAGCCAGTACTCATGCACTACAACCGCAGGATAAAATAACATACAGCCAATTGATGCCACTACTAAGCCTGTTAGTACGCCATTTTTATAGCCAAGTTTTTTAACCAACATACCCGCTGGTAGCGAAACAATAAAGTAAGCACCAAAGAAACAAAACTGAACCAGCATTGCCTCTGTATAGGTTAAATCGAATACCCCTTTTAAGCGCGGGATCAACACATCATTTAAAACTGTAATGAAACCCCACAAAAAGAATAGGGTTGTCATTGCCGTCAGTGGTAGCAGGTAATTTTTATTTTGCTGCGAACCATCGGCGACAAACGATTGGTTTGTATTTATTTCACTCACGTGGTTTTCACTCCGTTAACAAGTTACCTTTGATTCTACACATTGAAGTAAAAATAGCACAAAGATTTACTAGGAACGTTCCAATATTTCTATTTCCTGCTATAGTTGCAAGATGAACACAGATTTATTGATAGACCATGGCCACAGTTAACTTTAAAAGCTCTGCTTTTCTTAAGCAGCATATCCAAGATACGCTTGCTTTTTATCACCCACACTGTGTTGATTATTCAGCTCATGGCTTAGCTGGTTTTTATCAATTTTTTAAAAATAATGGCGCGATTTACGATAAACACACTCGCCATTTAGTATCGAGTACACGCTTTGTTTTTAACTACGCAATGGCGTACATCGAGTTCAAAGACCCTGAATATTTAAGCCTCACTAAACATGGTTTAGCCCACCTTGAACATGCCCATAAGCAAGCATCCGGTGGTTACGCTTGGCTTATAAAACAAGATAACAACGGCAAAGTGAGTGTTTTAGACGATACCAACCATTGTTATGGGCTTGCCTTTGTAATGCTTGCCAATGCAGTTGCTTTAAAAGCTGGTGTTAGCGACTGTAAAAATACTATCTCACAAGTATGGGATTTATTAGAGCAACACTATTTTGAACCAAAGTATAATGCCTATTTAGATGAACAAAATGCCGATTTTAGCTGTGCAGATGAGTATCGAGGGCAAAATGCCAATATGCATTTATGCGAAGCTCTTCTCATGTGTTTTGAAGCAACATATGAACAGCGTTATTTAGAGCGCGCGAAAGAGCTTGCCAAAACTTTCACAGTTAAACTAGCAGCATACAGCCAGCAGTTTGTGTGGGAGCACTACTCTAAAAACTGGCAAATTGATTTAGATTACAATAAAGATGATCCGCAGCATTTATTTAGACCATGGGGCTTTCAACCTGGACATCAAACAGAGTGGGCAAAACTGTTACTTATTTTAAACCGCCACATTGATGAACCTTGGCTGGTGACTAGGGCGAAAAGCCTTTTTGATGAAACTCTAAGCATTGCGTGGGATCATCAACATGGTGGTATTTTTTATGGCTTTGCACCAGACAAACAAATTTGTGATAGCGATAAATACTTTTGGGTGCAGGCCGAATCACTAGCCGCAGCAGCCCTACTCGCTGATGCCACAAATGATGAAAGCTATTGGCAATGGTACGAAAAAATTTGGCAGTACAGTTGGCAACATATGGTAGATCACCGATATGGTGCTTGGTACCGTATTTTATCAGCAGAAAATCTGCCTTACAGTGACGAAAAATCGCCAGCAGGCAAAACCGACTATCATACTATGGGTGCCTGCTACGAAGTATTAAGAACCTTAACCTTGAGGAATGCATAATGAGTTTAGTGTGTTTTGGCGAAGCATTAATCGACTTTTTATCAGATGGTAAACAACCTGAATCATTTACTAAATACGCAGGTGGCGCACCTGCCAATGTGGCTGTTGCAGCTGCAAAACTAGGCCTAAACACCAGCTTTTGTGGCATGTTAGGCGATGATATGTTTGGTCACTTTATTAAACAAGAGCTTGACCAACATGCGGTAAACACTGATTACTGTACATTCACTGATGCTGCTAAAACAGCGCTGGCGTTTGTATCACTCGATGAAAGTGGCGAGCGCTCGTTTAGCTTTTATCGCCCACCAGCAGCTGACTTACTGTATCGCGTAGACGACTTTGACCATGCAATGTTCTCAAGTCACGCTATTATGCATGTATGCAGCAACAGTCTCACTGAGCACAACATCTATCAAACAACTATTTATGGCTTAACTCAGGCGAAAAAAGCCGGTGCAATTTGTAGTTTTGATATGAATTTACGCGAAAACCTATGGCCAAGCATGCGCCATACGCTAGATAGAATGTGGCATGTTATTTCACTGGCAGATATCGTCAAACTATCATTTGAAGAACTTGAGTTTTTAAATCAAAAGAGCCATCAAGCAATGCCACTGGAACATACCATTGATACCATTTTAAAGGCAGGTGTAACTTGTTTGCTTGTTACCAATGGCGGTGAAGCAATCAGCTTTTATCATGCTGACTTTAAAGGCCAAGTAAGTCCACCTGCTACAAAAGTGGTTGATACCACTGCCGCAGGCGACGCTTTTATTGGCGGTATGCTGTCTAGAATTGGTCAGCACTGTGAAAACAAACAAAGCTTTAAAGAGTTTTGCCAAACCCAAGCTAATATTGAACAAACCATTGCTTACGCTGCTAAAGCCGGCGCTTTTGCTGTAAGCCGTTATGGTGCCTTTGCATCATTACCTAGCGCCGAAGATCTTCTATAACCACTCATAATTGCTTACAAATCTATTAAGCACTCTAGTGGAGAGTGCTTAAATTTCATGGTATGTTTTTCAACTAATTAAAGAAAAAGGAATTCATCCTATGAATAATAAGCTTCTAGCTGGGGGCGCGATTGCCATTGTTGCAGGTGCGTTGTTGTACTCACAAAACAAAGCCAGTGTTGATGTAGATTTACCTGAGCTTGCTTATGTACCAGCCGATACGGCGGTTTTTTATGGTCAACTTAAGCCGTTTCCGTACAGCAAGTATTTTGCGCTTATGCCAGATGCAATGAAAGGTACTAGCGATTTAACGCCCGTTATTGCTGAGCTTAAAACAGTTGATGATAAGAATGCCCTTTTCCTTGCATCACTGATGGAAAAATACCAGCAATCACTGAGCTCTTACGATGCCTTTAAATCGATTTGGGGCTTTGGTGACGACTACAAAGGGATGATGTATGCGCAAGGTTTAATGCCTATTGTGCGCTTTCAGGTCGCAGATCAAAGCAGTATTATCAATAGTATTAAACAAGCTGCTGATGAAGCAGGTATTGCTTATACAACAGAAAGCCTTGAAGGCGTTAGCTACACGCGCTTTGCCATTGAACTTGAAGGGCTAGATAACTTCAACCTAATAGCATCAGCTCACAACAATTGGGCTACCTTAACGCTGACTACCTCGCTTTCTAACGATCAAGACTTACGTATTGCCCTTGGCGTAGAAAAACCAGCTCAATCACTGGCTGAGACTAAAAAACTACCTGAGCTTATTAAAACTTTCTCGCTTGATGGTAACTCGGTTGGCTTTGTCGATCATCAACGCATCGCCAATGCTGTAACAGGCAAAGAAGACTCTCGTTTACACCAGATGCTAAAAGAGCTTCTTGATAAAGCGCAGCAATCAAATGCCTTAGCAGCGATTTCAACACCGCAGTGTCAGGATGATATTGCTGCTATTGCCGCTAAATGGCCCGCGACAGTATCAGGCACAACAAAAACACGTATTACAGCCGACTACGCCGACTTTGACGTAAAAGCAGTGCTGCAAAGCACTGATCAAGACTTACTTAATACTCTACAAGCCGTGCGTGGTTTTGTACCAAAACACACCACACAGCTTGATGGCCAAATGATGAGCGTTGCTTATGGTATTGATGTAGCAAAAGTACTGCCACTGGCCAATACGCTAACCGGTGCAATTAAATCAGCTGAGTTTAACTGTGGCCCGATTGTCGCACTACAAAATGAAATGCAAGATGTGAGTACTGCGGGGCTTGCTATGGTGTCGGGTTTTGCAAATGGCGTACAAGGCATGAGTGTCAGCGTTCAAGATGCTGCATTTACCATTGATGACTACAACGGCCCACAAATTGATAAGCTTGATGCCATCGTGACCCTTTCTGCAACCGATGCTCATGGCCTTTATTCTATTGCGCAAGGTTTTGTACCGCCACTTGCTAATATAAAGCTACCTGCTAATGGTGATGCTGTGTTGATCAATGAATACATTCCATCGCCTGTGCCACTTAACTTTGATATTAAAATGGCGCTGAAAGGCAATCATATTGTGATTTTCACCGGTGATAAGTCAGCACAAATTGCCGAGACTTTAGAGTCGCAAAGTGTCACTAAAAATGGCTTTGTGAACATGGCATTCGACGTTCAAAAAATCTTATTACCTTTGCTTGATACGATTGCTGCAACGGGTCAATTATCTGATGAAGAAATGGCTGAGCTTGATGCCCTACGCGACCAACCTGTCGGTGTTTATTTTGCCACAGACATTACCGACAACGGTATTGGCCTTGAAAGTAACGTACAAATTACTAAAAAGTAGTTTTGAGTTTGAATCTAAAAAGAGCGTTATTTAGCGCTCTTTTTTTGTTGCCATTTAAGTGAGTTGTTGGTGTCTCGACTATTGCAAATGGTGTCGTTTGAACTCTCAATACCACCGAGCTTTGCAAGTCGGTCGTACAGCACAACATTGCAGGTTGCGGCTAGGTTCATACAGCCTATGGTTGGCACATACACTACTTCATCACACCATTTCAGCACGTCTTTACTAACCGAGCCATCTTCAGGGCCAAACACATAAAATGCGTTTTCAGGGTGCTTAAATTCAGGCAGTGGCGTTGCACCTTCAACAAGCTCAATCACCACCGTTGTGGCACCTTCAGGCTTTGCTTGCTCTAGGCTTTCAACTTGCGTAAGTGGAATATGCTCAAGCACATTTTTGGTATCGGTGTGATACTTATTAGCGCGTAAATAGCGGCTACCAGTAAAAAATACCTGCTTGGCATTGTAACAACCCGCGGCACGTAATACGCCACCCACATTAGTTGGGCTTTTTGGGTTTAACAGGCCAATGCTGGCTTTAAGGGCGCTCATTAATCAATGTCTCTAGTTGGCCATTCGGCCACATAAAGATCAAAGTCATCTAGGTCTACGTCGCAGTCTTTCACTGTTTTGTCACGCACAGAAATACCCAGCTCATGCATCATGTCTTTACTACCACCGTTCAATAACGGGTGCCAAGACGCAAGGCCACGGCCTTCGTAAAGGCGACGGTAGCTACAGCTTTGCGGCATAAAAAAGATATCTTTGAGGTTTTCTTTAGTGAGCTTTACACATGAAGGCACCAAGGTTTGACGATTCGCATATTCGCTGCAACCACAGGTGTCGTTGTCTAGGTATTGGCAAACGATATTAGTGAAGATCAGTTCTTCTCCCTCGCGGAGTTGATCCGTTGCGGTAAATTCATCTTCGTCTTCGCTGTCGATAAATGTGTTTAAACAACATTTACCACAGCCATCACAAATGGCTTCCCATTCGGGTTGTGACATTTGCTCAAGCGAGCGCTTAAGCCAAAATTGATCTTCTAACATGGTATTACTCAAAGCCCCTAAACAGCGCGCATTCTAGCGTAAAGCCAGCATGCGCGCAAAGTTTAGCGTGTTACTTTTGCTCGTTAACCCAGCGCTTAATTTTCTCTTCAAGAATTGGCATAGGTAATGCGCCATCAATCAGAACTTGCGTATGGAAGGCTTTAATGTCGAACTTATCACCAAGCTCTTTGCTCGCGTAGTCACGTAGTTCTTGAATTTTGAACTGACCTAACTTGTACGATAGCGCTTGGCCCGGCCATGCAATATAACGCTCAACTTCGGCGATAATGTCACTTTCGGCCATTGATGAGTTAGCCAACATGTAATCAATACCTTGTTGACGTGTCCAACCTTTCGCGTGGAAACCAGTATCAAGCACTAAACGCATTGCACGTAATTGCTCATCTGATAAACGACCGTACCACATGTAAGGGTCAGTGAATAAGCCAAGCTCTTTACCTAAGCTTTCTGCATACAATGCCCAACCTTCTGCAAATACCGTGTAGCCACCGAATTTACGGAACAGCGGTAATCCTTCAATTTCTTGTTGCAAGGCAATTTGAAAGTGGTGACCCGGCGCTGCTTCGTGAATAGACAAGGTTTCAAGTAAAAACTTAGGCTGTGCTTTTAAGTTAAAGGTATTGATATAAAAAATACCTGGGCGTGAACCATCTGGTGCTGGCGACTGGTAAGATGCACCCGCAGCAGATTCAGCGCGGAAATCTTCAACTGCTTTTACAACGTATGGCGCTTTTGGCGCAATATCGAACATTTGCGGCAGCTTAGCATCAATTTTTTCTTTTACTGCTTCGTACGCAGCAATTAACTCTTCTGGCGTATCGTAGTAAAACTCATCTGAAGTTCTTAAGTGTTCAAAAAACGCTTTTAAATCGCCTTCGAAACCGACAGTCTCTTTGACTTTTTTCATCTCAGATAAAATACGCGATACTTCGCTTAAGCCAATGTCATGAATTTCATCGGCGTTTAAGCTAAGTGTTGTATGCTGTTTGATTTGATACTCATACCATGCTTTACCATTTGGTAGGTCGCTGTAACCAATGCTTTCACGGGCATTTGGAATATATTCATTAGCTAAAAAGTCAGCCATTTTTTGATACGCCGGCACTAAACGCTCGCTGATCATCGCAGAGTATGCGCTTGTTAGCTGTGCTTTTTGTTCGTCGCTGAAAGACTCAGGTAACTGAGCAATTGGCCCCCAGAATAATGACTCTTCTGGTTTTTCTACAATATGAGTTTGAAATTGTGGTAATAGTTTTTCAGCAAGCGGCTTAGGAAGAACCACTTTGTCTTTCATGCCTTGGCGCATTGATTGCTCAACACTGTCTAACCAAGCGATGAAACCATCAGCACGTTTTTCAAATGCTTGATAATCTTCAACGGTGTTAAAAGGCTGTGCACTTTGCCCAGAACCTAATGCAGCAAAGGTATTATGCGCCCCACCCATTTGGTTAATTGGCATTAAGTAACTTGGAAACTGAGCGCCTTCAATCGCAAGGTCTAAATCGCGGGCTAGGATTTCGTAGCTCAATAATGACTGACCCGTTAATTGCGCTTTGTCGATATTTGCTAGTTTGTTTTTGTATTCTTTAACAAAGTTAAGCTGCTCGTCGCGGTTTGCTTTACTAATAGGTGCAATAAATTGGTCGTTATATTCGCTACGGCCAATGTAAGTACCACCAATTGGATTAAACTTTAGGCCTGCTTCAAAGTAGTCTGCTAGTAATGTATCAAGTTGCTCTGTGGCTGACGTTGCGCTTGGTGCTTGTTTGCTCACCGAAGTGGTTGGTTTTTCGTTTGTTGGCGTTGATTCATTACAACCAAGTAATGCAAACATCACAGCCGAACTAAGTAGTGCTAGTTTTACGTTTTTCATTCTTTCCCTGCCCTTATATTAAGTACGCGTAAATTATGAGGGTTTAGTTCCCTATTTAGCAAGTATAGCCGTAACTTATCGCAGTTTATTTACACTTTGCAGGCTGATTGCTAGAGTGGCGACTCGACTTACCAATTTTGAATAAAAATGAAAAAGACAGTTCTTGCGATTAGCCTAGGCCTTACTTGCCTAACCTCTTTAAATACCTATGCAACAACCTACTTATCGGCAAAAGCCATGGTAGATGTAAATTCAGGTAAACTGATTAAATCACCACTCATCAGTATAGATAATGGTCAAATTACAGCTGTACAAAGCAATAAACAGCCGAATTTAAAAGACGGCGATAAGCATGTTCAATTACCAGAGCTGACTTTGGTGCCAGGTTTAATGGATATGCATGTTCATTTAACGAGCGATCCTACCGTGCCGCGCAGTGAGCGAATTGGTCAATCGATTCCGCGTAAAGCAATCAAAGCGGCGCACTTTGCCGAAAAAACACTGTATGCAGGTTTTACAACGCTGCGTAACTTAGGCGCAGAAGGCTACAGCGTTATTGCAGTTCGCGATGGCATTAACGCAGGCGACATTGTTGGCCCACGTATTTGGGCTGCAGGCCCGTCGTTAGGTGTTACTGGCGGTCACTGCGATAACAACCGTTTACCACCAGAAATGAAATACACCGCCGAAGGCGTTGCTGATGGCCCATGGGCCGTGCGCGCTAAAGTACGTGAAAACATTAAGTACGGTGCCAATGCCATTAAGTTTTGCGCAACAGGCGGGGTATTCTCAAAAGGCACGAAAGTCGGTATTCAACAATATAGCCAAGACGAAATGAACGCCATTGTTGACGAAGCTCATTTTCGTGGCCTAACCGTGGCAGCCCATGCACACGGTACCAGTGGTATTAAAGCGGCTATTGTTGCCGGTGTAGACAGTGTTGAACACGTTAGTTTTGTTGATGATGAAGCCATTAAACTTGCGAAAAAACACGGTACTTGGTTCTCAATGGATATTTACAACACTGAGTACACCCTAGCCTTTGGTGAACAAAATGGGGTTGCAGAAGAAAACCTCAACAAAGAACGCCAAGTATCTAAAAAGCAACGCGATAGCTTTAGCCGTGCAGTAAAAGCAGGTGTGAACATGGTATTTGGTACCGATGCGGCGATTTACCCACATGGCGATAACGCAAAGCAGTTTTCGCGTATGGTTGAATTTGGTATGACACCCCTACAAGCCTTACAGTCTGCAACCATCAATAGCGCTAAACTGCTAAAAATGGATGATCAACTTGGGCAAATCAAAAGCGGTTTCTTAGCCGATATTATTGCCGTTAAAGGCAACCCGCTTGAAAACATTGCAGTCCTTGAAGATGTACAATTTGTTATGAAAGACGGCAAGGTTTTTAAATAAGCCATTTTGCTGGCTTTGCATGAGTGAAGTCAGTAACCTTCCTTTGTATCCATATCGTAAACAAAATTACCAACCATAAAACCAATTGTTAACAACTTGTGTCTAGATTGAGAAATTACCCAAAACAGTCAAATAAAACTTGAAATGAAAATAGCTCGCATTATCATTACCGAAAAACTTCGACTAATTACCTATAATGACGACACACAAATATTCAATTTTAGCCCTAGCCTGCTTAAGCGCATTCAATGCAACCGCCAACGATTTAGACTCTGTTGAACGTATTACCGTTTACGACAAACAAAACCGTGTAGTACTTGAATCTGGCCTTGCCACTAAATCAAATATGACCCTAATGGAAACGCCAGCGCCAGTTGTGGTTGTTGATCAAGAGCTTATCAACTCGCAAGGCGCAACAAACTTACAAGACTTAGTGCGTAACATTAGTGGTGTAACCCAAGCCGGTAATAACTACGGCATTGGCGATAACTTAGTGATCCGCGGTTTAGGTGCTAACTATACTTACGATGGCATGTACGGTGGTGCAGGCCTAGGTAACACCTTTAACCCTACACGTTCAATGACCAATGTTGAATCTGTAGAAGTACTTAAAGGCCCAGCAACAGGCTTATATGGTATGGGTAGCGCAGGTGGGGTTATCAATCTGATTGAAAAGAAACCACAATTTACTGAGCAGCACACCGTTAATGCTGAGCTTGGTCAATGGGATAGCTACTCACTAGGCTTTGCTACTCACTAGGCTTTGATAGTACAGCAGCATTAACCGACAACCTTGCTTATCGCGTTAACGCAAAAACCGCTCGCAGCGATGGCTACCGCGACTTAAAAGACGACCGTGATGAAATTTATGGCGCGTTAAAATACGTATTAAGCGACAAACAAGACATCATGATTTCTGCCGCTTATATCAAAGATGCCATTGCTGTTGATTCAATTGGCCACCCTATTCGTATTTTTAACAGCGACTCAGTCAATGGCAAAACCGCAGATGAAGTAACCGCTGCCGATTTAATAAACGATGCAACAGCAAAAGGCCTGCAACTAACCGAACAGCAACGTCAGCAATTAGCAGACTCACTTGCAGCCAATGATGGCTTAACACCTTATACCTTTGGTCATAACGGTATTATCTCGCCAATGGCAAATGATAACGAAGGCGAAGAGCTGCGCTTTAAGTTAACCCATAACTACTTCATTACTGATAATTTATTTTTAAATCAGCAACTACAATACCGTAATTACGAATCGAGCTTTGCCCGCCAAACGGGTGCTTACAACTATGTTTATTGGAACCGTAATGGCGTGATCAATGCTGACCCGCGCGCTCCATTAGTAGTTGATGACGTACTATACCCATTTGCTGCGCGCCGCCAAGAATACCGCCAAGTAGAAGCTGACGAAAAATCATGGCAATACTTTGCTGACTTGCGTTATGACTTTAGCTTTGCTGGTATTGATAACGAACTACTTGTAAACGCCAACTACGAAGACCGCGATATTCGTTTTAAACAATACTCAATTTACGATGCCGACAAAGTCATTAAAAATAAAGATGGAGAGGTTATTTACCAAGGTCAATTACCTTACATTTTTGATATTCGTAACCCGAACTGGGGCGAAGGCAGCTTTTATGATTACGACCCGCTAAAAACCAGCGATTACAACAAAAAGGTTCAAGCTTGGGGTGTAGGTATTCAACATGTTGCGTATATTCACGACACTTTCACAACCCGTGTAGGCGTTGCATTTAACCGCATTAAACAAAGCTACGAACACTTTGGTGTAGATGCGCGCTACCGCGCAAGTGCCGCCGAGCCAACACCAGAAGCAGATACATCAGACAGCGGTATGACCTACAACCTAGGTGCAACCTACAAACTTAGCGATGATATTTCGTTCTTTGTAAACCATTCTAAAGGCCGTACAGCTTACAGTGTGCTTGGTAGTGTGTCGGGTAACGAAGCAGACCGCGATGACGCAGAATCAGTCAGTAACGACATTGGTATGCGTGTAAAAGCCTTTGACGATCAACTACTGGCCTCACTGGTGGTATTTGATAGTGCTCGTACAAACCTTGAGTATGCCAACCCAGATTATGAAGCCGGTGTATCTGATGCCTCAGTACCAAAAAGCTTTTACGATGGTGAAGAGCAAACCAAAGGTGTTGAACTTGATTTAAATGCCGATTTAAACGAGCAGTGGAAACTTAACGTAAATGCGGTGTATCAAGACGCTCGCGATAAGAAAAACCCTAACTCATCATCTTTCGATACTCGCCAAAAAGGTGTGCCTTATGTAACAGCAAGCAGCTGGTTAAGCTATGACGCTAAATGGTTTAATTTAGCCGAGCCACTGACAATTAGCGCAGGCGTGCAATATGTTGATGACCGCAGCACAAACTCAACCTCGTTTGGTATTCCAGATGGCTACGTACCAAGCTACACGGTTTACGACGCCGCAATTCAATACCAAACAGATGATTGGAAACTACAGTTAAACTTAAACAACTTGTTTAACAAAACCTATTACTCAAAAGCAATGTTCTTAGGCGGTATGCCAGGAGAAGAGCGTAATGCTAAATTAACCTTTAGCTACACACTTTAATTGTGAATTGATTGCAAAAAGCGCGGCTTAGTTAAGCCGCGCTTTTTTGTTTGTTTAGTGCGAGATTTTGATTAGTAACTTGTTTTTGGACAAAAACACGTTAGAGTATTTAATCAGTAACGCCTTACTAATGGGCGCAAAATGTAGCTTGGCTAAACTTAGCGACGAAGGAGCACAAGCCAAGCATTTTGCGT
>NZ_JAATOU010000018.1:0-71714 GCF_011806445.1 Pseudoalteromonas sp. HF66 | reverse complement strand
GAGCGGCACACGAGGCTCGAACTCGTGACCTCAACCTTGGCAAGGTTGCGCTCTACCAACTGAGCTAGTGCCGCTTTCTTTATCTTGGGGGCTATGCCCTCTCAACACGGACGCATTCTACAGAGATTATTAAACGCGTCAATATAAAAAATGCTAGTTTTGAACTGTTTGCTTATTTTTTATCTAAAATGGTGTGTAATTATACGTTTAGGATCAATTTTTGGTCAATTCAGACCATGCGGCAACTAAATACTGCAACATAGAGCTTAGCGTCAAGAATGTTGCAATGTATAAAAGACCATAGCTTAAGTAGATCATCCATGTATCAAACTGCCAAATCAAACCAATAATGGCTAGCATTTGTGCCGCAGTCTTAAACTTACCCATGTTTGATACAGCCACGTTATCACGCTTACCCTGCTCTGCCATCCATTCTCGTAATGCAGAGATTACAATTTCACGGCTAATAATAACTAATGCCGGTATCGTCATATATAAAGTTTGGTAATGACTTGATAAGGCAACTAATGCCGCACACACCATTACTTTATCAGCAACTGGATCTAAGAAAGCACCAAAAGGCGTTGATTGATTTAAACGACGCGCTAAATAACCGTCAAGGATATCTGTGATTGACGCAAGCCAGAAAACAAACGCAGCTGCGAAAAACGCCCATGAAAAAGGCAAATAAAATATCACCAAAAAAATGGGGATAAGAAAAAGTCTAAAGGTTGTGAGTGTGTTTGGAATATTCCACATAACTACTTGGAGATGTCTTTTTTTCTATATTCGCACGAAGGCTACGCCTTGTCATGCAAATGATTAAATATCTTTTCAGCCATTTCAGGGCTGATCCCAGGAACTTGTTTTAATTGGTCTATATTAGCAGCTTTTACCCCTTGCATGCCCCCTAAATATTTTAATAATGCTTGTCGGCGCTTTTGTCCAACACCGTTAATTTCTTCTAATAATGATTGAGTACGTTGTTTTTGACGTTTATTGCGATGTCCTGCAATGGCAAAACGGTGCGACTCATCACGAATATGCTGAATCAAATGCAGCGCTGGCGCATCTGAATCAAGTGGTATTGTTTTACGTCCGCCATCAATTAATAAAGTCTCTAAACCTGGTTTTCGACTTGTGCCTTTTGCAACACCCACCAGCAATGGCATCTTATTATGTGGCCAGTTTTCAAAATATTGCTCAGCACGAGATAATTGACCTTTACCACCATCGATAAATATGACATCTGGAATTTTTTCTTCATCAACTACTTTGTTGTAGCGCTTGTTAAGTGCAAACTCCATCGCTGCGTAATCATCGCCACCAGTTATACCCGTAACATTAAAGCGGCGATATTCTTTATTATTTGGACCTTGTGAATCAAACACCACACAACTTGCAATGGTGTTTTCACCCATTGTATGGCTGATATCAAAACATTCCATGCGATTAATATCATCAAGACGTAATGTTTCTTTTAGTTGTGCATAGCGTTTATTGATTGAGTCCTGCGTACTTTGTTTTACGCTGATGCTGTTAAGTGCATTTTTATTAGCGAGCTTTAAATACTGCGCCCGCTCTCCACGATTAGCAACTTTTAAACTGACTTTACGCTCAGAGATTGCCGTAAGCGCTTCACTTAAAGGCTCACTTTCTTCAATACTGAATGGTAAGATAATTTCTTTGGCAATGCGCCCTGTTGCACCGGGTGCTAAATAATACTGACCTAAAAAAGAGGTTAGGATTTCTTCTTCACCAGAGTCTTTTGGCACTTTTGGAAAATAGGTTTTACTGCCTAGCACTTTATGGTCGCGGATCATTAATAAGTGAACCGCATTTAATCCATTTAAGTGAGCAAAGCCCACTACGTCCATTTCGGCATGGTTACCTGAAATAGATTGTTGCTCCTGCATTTTCCTGAGCAACAAAATTTGGTCTCGTACTTTTGCAGCAAGCTCAAATTTAAGTTCTTTGCTAGCTTGTTCCATCTTTGCAATTAAATCGGCAATAACTTCATGGGACTTGCCTAATAAAAACTTACGAACAAAATCCACTTCTTGCTGATACTCATCATCGGAGATTTTATTTACACAAGGCGCTGAACAGCGTTTTAACTGATATTGTAAACATGGACGGCTTCTGGCTCTATAATAAGCATCTTCACATTGACGTACAGGGAAGATTTTTTGCATTAAACGCAAACTTTCAGATACTGCCCCCGCACTTGGGAATGGACCAAAATACTCGCCTTTTATTTTACGGCTACCACGATGAAAAGCTAGGCGTGGGTGTTTGTGAGCAGTTAACAGAATATACGGATATGACTTATCATCTCGCAACAAAATATTGTAACGAGGCTGATATTTTTTAATTAGGTTGTTTTCAAGTAATAAGGCTTCGGTTTCAGTGTTGGTCAGGGTGACTTCAATACTGCAAATATTGCTTACTAGTACACGCGTTTTACTATCAGTAACATTACTTCGAAAATAACTACTTACGCGCTTTTTTAAGTTTTTGGCCTTACCTACATAAATGACTTGCCCTTCACTATCAAGCATTCGGTACACACCGGGTTCACTTGATAGTGTTTTGAGAAAACGGGCTGGTTCGAAATCAGACATTGAGCAAATTAATGCGAGCTATCAATGTCGATCATTTTGTGGCGAATTGCTAAATGTGTAAGCTCAACATCACCACCTACATTTAGCTTTTCAAACATGCGATAGCGATAGCTATTCACTGTTTTTGAACTAAGATTCAAACGCTCTGCGATATCTTGCGCTTTCTCACCTTTGGTGATCATCAGCATAATTTGTAATTCTCGCTCAGACAAACTCTGGAATGGGTTTTCATCTGTACGGCCGCTGACCTGTGCAAGGGCAATTTGCTGTGCTATTTCAGGTGCAATATAGCGTTGCCCTGCATTTACAGCACGAATGGCGTTAACCATTTCATCAGAACCGGCACCTTTGGTTAGATAACCGTGAGCACCAATTTGCATTACTTTACTTGGGAATGGATCTTCACAATGCACAGTAAGTACAATAATTTTTACATCTGGGCAGTAGCGACAGATTTTCTTTGTCGCTTCTAAACCGCCAATACCTGGCATATTCATGTCCATCAACACGATATCAGGCGAATGTTGACGGCAAAATTGCACCGCTTCTTCACCGGTTTTAGCTTCACCCACCACTTTAAAACCACGAACATCATCAAGTATACGTCTGATCCCTGTCCGTACAAGTTCATGGTCATCAACTAAAAGTACATTAATCAATGGAACACCCTCAAATAACCCAAATAGCTGCTTTCGCACAATTTAATGTGCCACATTAGCACAGAAAAAGTGAAACGATAAATCAAAATATCGTTCCACTCATTAATTTTAAGCTGATGCTTTCTCGCTGAAACGATCAACCCATAAAGCAATGATACCATCACCTGTTACATTACAGGCAGTACCAAAACTATCTTGTGCTAAATAAAGTGCAATCATTAATGCAACAGCGCCTTCATTAAAGCCAAGCATACTTGTTAAAAGGCCCAATGCCGACATAACAGCACCACCTGGTGCACCTGGAGCTGCAATCATTACAACGCCTAGCATCATAATAAATGGCAACATACCAAACAATGATGGTACATCCATATTAGGAGATAAGAACATCACAGCCATCGCACACGTCACAATAGTAATTGTTGAACCTGACAAATGAATTGTTGCACATAAAGGTACCGTAAAGTTAGCAACATCTTCTTTTACGTTATTTGCTTTACTTGAGCGAAGTGAAACCGGAATAGTTGCTGCACTCGACATTGTACCTAAAGCAGTAAAATACGCGGGTAGCATGTTTTTTACAAGCTCTAATGGGTTTCGCTTTAGTAGCAGTCCTGTAGATACATATAAAACCGTTAGCCATAACCAATGCATAATTAATGCAGCCAGCAGAACAATACCAAAAGTTTGTAGTGTATCAACCACAGTACCAGCGACTGTCATTTCAGCAAATACACCAGCAATGTAAAAAGGTAAAGCTGGAATAATTACTTTTGCTAGTAAGCCATCAATAACATCACGGCCCTGATCAGACACTTTCTTTAAAGTATCAAGCTGTAACTGGCTCATTCCAATACCAAAAATGAATGCTGCAGCAAGAGCTGTCATTACACTCATTAGAGGTGGAATTTCTAAATCAATAAAGCTACCCACTTCTGTGGCGACTTCAGCTTCAAACGTTAAGCCCCCATCAAACAATGGGATCATAGCGCTGACAAGTAAAAACGCTAAGGTACCTGCAATAACGGTTGAACCATATGCAAAGCCAACCGTTTTTCCTAACAAGTGGCCTGACCCTTTTGGTAAGCCAGCAATACCTGATGCGATAAAAAATAAAATAATTAACGGAATGGTAAAGGTGATCAACTGACCTATTATTTCTTTTACTGTGTAAAGGAGTTCAACACCTGTTAGTGGCACATACAAGCCCACTAAAATACCGGCAACAATACCAGCAATTAATTTTAAAATTAAATTCATAACGATCACTTCAATTTTTAGGTGGTAATCTTTTACCACGTTTTAGTTTACTTTTGTTATAAAACAGCCAAATTAACGTTTAACTGCGCAATTTACCACCAGAGCTTGGCAGAATCTAATTTGAACGTAAATATATGCGGCCTGTCGCGTTGCATTTGTTAACAAAGTTGCAAATTAATAACATGCTCGCAGTTTTGAATACCCATATAGTGCTTATGTATAAATCAATGTTGAGTGCCGCTCTGTTGAGTGTGCCTTTTACTAGCTTGGCCATCAGCCAACCTATCACCCTTCCTTTTATTGCAGAACAGCCAACAATTGACGGTAAGCTTGATGAAGCAAGTTGGCAACGTGCAAAAAAAATTACAATAGATAACGTCACTTGGCCTTATGAGAACAGTAAGAGCCCTGTTACTACCTACGCTTATGTCTATGAAGATGGCGAAACGTTATTTATAGGTTTTGAAGCGAACGACCCTAACCCAGAACTTATTCGTGCTTTTTACCGTGACCGTGACGCAGCTTGGGATGATGACTTAGTCGGGCTAAAAATTGATTCATACAATAACTCTCAATTAGCGTATCAATTTTTTATTAACCCACTTGGCGTACAGCAAGATTCAATAGAAAACGAACTAACTAAACATGAGAGCTCATCATGGGACGGTATTTGGGATAGCGTCGGTGTTATCCATGATAAAGGCTACACAGTTGAAGTTGCTATTCCCTTACGCGTACTAAATTTTGACGACAGCGTCGCAAGCAAAACCATGGCAATGGAGTTTTTACGCTTTTTACCGCGCAGTGAACGGTTGCGTATCTCTAATATGCAGATTGACCACGGTAACAATTGTTGGATTTGCCAAATGCCAAGTTACCAAGGTTTTGAACAAGCCAAACAAGGCAATAACGTGGCGATTATCCCATCTGTGGTGCTTGGCAAAAATGAGACCCGCGATATTGATGGCGCTCGAGTTGATGATTGGGAGTCAGAGAACAATACTGAAGCCAGCCTAGATGTAAAATGGGGGATCACTCCTGATATTACCCTAAATGCGACCATCAACCCTGACTTTTCTCAGGTTGAAGCGGATGTCGCACAATTGAGTGTGAACAATAATTTCAGTTTGTTCTTCCCTGAAAAGCGCGCATTCTTTTTAGATAACGCTGACTACTTTGCCTCAACTCTCAACCTTATTCATACCCGTAATATTGCCCAACCAGATTACGGAACAAAGATCACCGGCAGCAAAAATGGCCATACATTTGCCGGCTTCATTGCCAATGACACACAAACCAATGTGTTGATCCCTGGCAATTTAGGCTCATCTCTTGTTGCCCTTGACGAGAAAAGTGAAAATGGCGCTATGCGTTATCGATACGATTTTGAGTCAGGGTTATCGCTCGGTTCAACTGCAACACACAGACAAAGTCATGATTATAAAAACACGGTTTACAGTATTGATAGTAAATACAAGCCAACAGTGAACGATGTTTTCTTAGTCCAAGTATTAAAGTCACAAACACAATACAGCCAAGATTTTATCGACGAGTTATGTGATGGTGATAACTGCTTACAGCCCGAGCAAGTAATTTGTGAATTAAATAGTGACTGCGACTATAACGAAGGCGTACTTCGTGTTTTAAGTAAAGAACAGCAATCAGGTACTGGCTACTACGTAAAGTATCAACACGACGAGAAGTACTGGCGTGCCTTTGCTGACTATAATTATCGCGATGCTGATTTAAGAGCTGACTTAGGCTTTATCTCACAAGTTGATTTTAAAAAGTTTACGACTGGCGGTGAATACCGCTGGTATGGCGATAAAGGCAATTGGTGGAATCGCGCTAACCTTTACGCCGATTGGGATATTACCCACAACGAAAATAATGAACTTCTCGAAAAAGAAGCACAAACTAGTTTTTCAGTCAGCGGCCCGTTGCAAAGCTTTTTTGAGCTCTCTGTTGAGCACCGTAACCGCACCGGCCTTCGCCACGATAAATCACGTTTAGATATTGATGGTAACACTGACTTGTTTAGCGAAAATGGCGTTGGTTTTTACAGTGACTTTAAACCAACCGCAGGGGTATTTGCCTCTTTATATATGTATACAGGTAATGCCGTTGACTTAGCTAATAATCGTGTTGGTGAAAAGTTCCATATACGCCCTGTGCTGAATATGAACCTTGGTAAGCATTTTGAAGTGCGTTTACGCCATACTTATGAGCAGCTTGAAGCCGACGGCAGTGAAGTATTTACCGCCAACCTAAGTGATGTGCGTTTAACTTACCAATTTAATGTGAATAGCTTTTTACGCCTTGCAGTCATTTATACCGATTTAGAGCGCAATCAGACTAATTACATTGATGATGTAGATAGCCAATATAAAAAGTTAGCCACTCAGCTGCTGTATTCTTACAAGCTGAACCCGCAAACGGTATTCTTTGCAGGTTATTCTGATAATGGCTATCAAGATGATGAGCTTTCATCAATTACTAAAGAGCAGCGTACGTTGTTTGCTAAATTTAGCTACGCTTGGTTGCTTTAATACCTTATTAGCGCATCTTTTGGTGCGCCCTCCCCTTTCTTTGTTTGCTTATTCCTAAACCATACCCAAGCCACCTCAAGATGCAGAATTCAGCGTTTCACAGGTGCTTAATATCAAGGCGTTATTTGCAAGAATGGCAGTCCCTTTTAAGAAGTAACAACGATGAGAGTAAGTGCCTGTGAAGCGCCCAACGGGTTGGTTTGAAAGCGATTTATACTGCGTTATTGATTTTAGCAATAGAACCACTATTACTTGCAATCAATGCCTTGCCTAAGTCGCTTTTTATTCCAACTGAAACTCGCACCTTGAGATGGTTTGGGTATATAAGCCTATTCGCTATATGTTATAGCCAAACTTTACTTTCGTTTTTTATTCACCACAGTAAAGTGTGACTATTACAGATCGCTAGCCTAAGCTATTCGATCACGATTGAATAAATTGCTTCCAAGGGAACACTATGTCTAACATTTTTGAAGATAATTCATTAACGATTGGTAATACTCCAATCGTAAAGCTTAACCGCGTAACCTCAGGTAATGTTTTTGCTAAAGTAGAATCACGTAACCCAAGTTTCAGTGTTAAATGCCGTATAGGCGCTTCAATGATCTGGGAAGCAGAAAAGTCAGGCGTATTAACCAAAGACAAAGAGTTAATCGAGCCTACTTCGGGAAATACCGGTATTGCACTTGCGTTTGTTGCTGCTTCTCGTGGTTATAAGTTAACACTGACTATGCCTAACACTATGAGCCTAGAACGTCGTAAATTGTTAAAAGCGTTAGGTGCTAACCTAGTTCTAACTGATGGCGCTAAAGGTATGAATGGCGCAATTGAGAAAGCAAAAGAAATTCAAGCAAGTGACCCTGAGAAATACATTCTTCTACAACAATTCGAAAACCCTGCAAACCCGAAAATTCACTTTGAAACCACGGGCCCTGAAATCTATGAAGCAATGGATGGTAAAATCGATATCTTCGTAGCAGGTGTTGGTACGGGTGGTACTATTACGGGTGTTAGCCGCTACCTTAAACTTGAAAAAGGTTTAAATGTTCAGTCAGTTGCTGTTGAACCAACTAACTCACCAGTGATCAGCCAAACCTTAGCTGGTGAAGAAGTAAAACCGGGTCCTCATAAAATTCAAGGTATCGGTGCAGGTTTCATCCCTGGTAACCTTGATTTAGAAGTTGTTGATGCCGCTGAGCAAGTATCAAATGAAGATGCAATTGCAATGGCGCATGAACTGATGAAAAATGAAGGCATTTTAGTAGGTATTTCTTCTGGTGCTGCAGTTGTTGCTGCAAAACGCCTTGCTGAAAAGCCTGAAAACGCAGATAAAAATATTGTGGTAATTTTACCAAGTGCAACTGAGCGTTACTTATCTAGTCCATTATTCGCTGAAGAGTTCAGCGATAAAGAGCTTGTTCAGTAAGAACGACTAAGTTGTCTAAAAAGGATGCAAAGATGCATCCTTTTTTATTACCCAAAATAGATAAAACCAATAAATTTACCGAGTTAACTTTACATCATGCTAATTTAGTCACACACTTAATATTAAGTTCACTCGTAAAACAACAAAAATGAAAAATATACTCTTAATTTTTATTCTGTTAAGTAGCAGCGTCCTTTTCGGTTGCGGCTCCGAAGACGCTCCAAAAGGCGAACAAAATACGCCAGGTAATGTGGCTACTCTCTATTTTGATGCCTTATATAACCAAAACGATTTGAATCTTGCCATGGAATACTCCACTCCAAAAATGGCGCGTATTATGAAATCTTATGGTACTGCTGGGCAGTTCGCTCGTAACCTTGTCAATATGCAATACGATGAAGTCGTAATTGAAGTCGATATGACCAATATGAGTTTACGCGAGCAATATGGCGATAAAGCCAATATCAATTTAATTTTTACTGGTTATTTTAATGGTAAGAAAGTTGATGATATGCGCAGTGTGAAAATGATACGTAAGAAAGGAAAATGGTACATAGAAAAAATTAATGCCGATCCATTTGCACGTTAATTTAAAACTAAAAAAGGGCCTGATGGCCCTTTTTTAGTATAAGAGTATTGATATTACTCTTCGTCAAACTCTTGATGTTGACGCTGTGCAGGACGCGCTAAGATCTCAACGTAAAACGATGTAAGCCCTTTAGCTTCTATATCGCTAATACACTTATTAATCTCTGCCACGTGAACGACATTGGCCTCATCCGCTGACTCACCAAACTTACAGTCAAATGCCCAATAGTCAGCACCTGCTGGGAGTGTTTTATTACGCTCACGTTTTAAGTATTTTTTTACTTCGTGCTTGGCTGCATCAACCATACGAGGATATTTAATTTTCTCGTGGTTTAGCGTGAATGTTTTCTTCATTATAGTCCTAGTAACTTGGTTCAATGACAATGGCATTAAGCCATAGGCAGCTATTATAACAAGCACATCTTAATTTAGCTGTACTTTTTGCCATTTTACTTAAATATAGTTTATTCAGAGTCTATGACAATTCGATTAAGCCGCTAATACTTAGGCTGTTGCTAAATGTAGAGGTTGATGTATAGCTTCATCATTGAGGCTGTCATAAAAGGCAGCTGCATCTATTTGTGGCCGCTCAACTGGTTTATTCTTTTCGTAAAAACGTTTTCTAACTGCAGGTTCACAGTTATCAATCACTTCAAGTGGCACATGCTGCCTATCATCACGTATATTCAGTGGTTCAGGATTTAAGCAATGACGTAATCTGATATCTGATAAACCACCTTGCAATAGCCTGTAAGCATTTTCTTGACCAATCAGCATGTCAAACTGCTCAGGTGCCAATGGTTGTGCTGGCCCTGCTCCTAATTCAGTTCGCAGAACAGATTCAGACACATCAGGGTTGGTTAATTCAGTTTTTGGTAGGTGAAACTGACTAAAATCGAGCACATCATGAGAAAGCATTGCTAGTAATAAAGCAAACTCCCCAGGGCGTTTCTCTTGAACACTTTTATTTAGACGATTATCGAGTTGACTCTCTGTGAGCAACAAACCATCAATTTGCATAGTCTTTAGCCAAATAGTTTCTTGATTAACCAGTTATCGGCATTTATGTAATTTTCTTTAGTTTTTTTCTTTACTTAAATAACCAGTTTGCTATTATCAGCGCCGTTGCATTGGAGGGGTTCCCGAGCGGCCAAAGGGATCAGACTGTAAATCTGACGGCTCAGCCTTCGCTGGTTCGAATCCAGCTCCCTCCACCACTCTTTACTCTTTCTAACTTTACTCTTTCTAACTTTACTCTTTCTAACTTTACTCTTTCTAACTTTACTCTTTCTAACTTTACTCTCGCTAACTTAAGCTACCAACTCAAACTACTACCATTTGCTTTTAGCCAACTTTCTGCTTTTTTATAGTCAGGATAAAAATGACACACTCGCTGCCAGAACTTAGCGCTATGATTCATATGTCTGAGGTGCGCAAGTTCGTGAATAATGACATAATCAATCACCCATGTCGGCGCGCTTGCTAAATGTAAATTAAATGCAAGCTCTCGGCGCTTATTACAACTGCCCCAACGACGTTTATAATGTTGAATCTTTAACTTTGCAGGTAAAGCTTCAGTCATTTGCAAACAGTAGTCATGAACACGCATTTCAATATAGCTCTCAAGCTTTTCATGTAAAAAC
Organism: Pseudoalteromonas sp. HF66; assembly: GCF_011806445.1. Taxonomy (NCBI): domain Bacteria; kingdom Pseudomonadati; phylum Pseudomonadota; class Gammaproteobacteria; order Alteromonadales; family Pseudoalteromonadaceae; genus Pseudoalteromonas; species Pseudoalteromonas sp. HF66. The sequence goes on along the minus strand of NZ_JAATOU010000018.1, from coordinate 60,965 downwards.
CGTTCTAGCAGAGCTAAGTAGTTAGCTTCTTGATATTTGACCCGTGATGAAATAGATAAAGTGAGCCGAGATTGTGCATCTTGTTGCCAAGTGCTTTTAGGGCCTTTAGCAAAAATTATCGGCACACTCTGACCGAATAAATTAATAGTCGCGTTTACAAGAGGAAGTTGACGTCGTTCAGCTTGTGAGGATTGTCTTGCGATTTGTTCTGCGACCCAATCCTGTTTTGTCTTTAGCCAACCATCTATCTCAGTTTGTGAGACATAAAAAGGCGCATAAACAGTGAGTTTCTGCTCAGCAACTTTAATTGCAACTGTTGTTCTGCGTTTACTGCGCTTTAAGGTGTAATCTAACAAATATAAGCCAATTCAATTAATAAAAATGAGAGATTCCATTTTACCCTGCTAAATAGCTGCTAATCTATAAAGATGACTAACAAATAAGTTTTCGTCCTTATGCCTGATAAACCATGTTGTAGTTATACCTCACCAACAGGTAACAAGTGCCAAGAAACAGATATGGGCTCTGGATTTTGCTTTTGGCATGATAGTAAATTTGATAAATCAGGGCTAGACCTCACCCAAAAATTAGAGCGCTATGCAAAAAAAGGGGGATTATTAGAAGGCCTGCAACTGAAAAGAGCGAACCTTTCAGGACTAAACTTAATCAAACAGGATGACGAAGAAGGCTATGATCTCTCTTATTGTAATTTTTACCGCGCGAATTTAACGGGCGCTCACTTATTTAATAACAAAATCTCCAACGCCTCATTGATGAAAGCCAATTTACATAGCGCTAGTTTGCATTACTGTGATTTAAAAAATACCAACCTACTGGGTATTAAACTCAATGACAGCCGTATTGATAATATCGAACTGGGCGATCAATTATTACAAGAAGCGGCTGCATTTAAAGCTCGTAAAAATAAACAATTCGCAGAAGCCCGAGACTTATTTGAACAATCAGAAGAAATATACCGAAACTTAAGGAAAGCCTCAGAACATCAAGGGCTATTTGAGCTAGCCGGTAACTTTACATACAAAGAATTGCGGATGCGCCATGCGCAGTACCCTAGAGGTTCAACCAAGCAAATTACTTCAAGTTTTATTGACATGCTGTGCGGTTATGGAGAAAAACCCGAGAATGTTATTCGCTTTAGCTTGTCACTAATTATTTGCTGTGCCTTTTGTTATTTCTTATTTGGGGTAAGTTATCAAGATTCAGTGATGCAACTAAGCGTTGAAAACTCATTTACAAGCAATTTATCGGCATTATTAAATAGTTTTTATTTCAGTGTGGTAACTTTTACAACCCTTGGTTATGGGGATATTACTCCGATTGGCTTTTCAAGGTTGATTGCAGCAATAGAAGCATTCTGTGGCAGCTTCTCGCTTGCTTTGTTCGTTGTTGTCTTTGTAAAGCGAATGACCCGCTAGCGCATAATATATGAGCCTATATGCTCCTTCGCTTGATACATTTTCTTATCAGCACGATTAATTAACTCCTCAGCATCTACTGTGCTATCAAGTGGTGCTGCTATAAGGCCAAAACTTAAATGCAGCTCAGGGTACTGTTGTTCGAATGCAGCTATTAGTTTTTCACAAATATTAACACCACTGTCTATCTCGCAATCAGGCAAAATGACACAAAACTCATCTCCCCCGTAGCGACAAGGAATATCAATCTCGCGTATATTTTCAAGTAAATATTGGCCTATATATTTAAGCACTTCATCGCCTTTTAAATGCCCTTGCGTATCATTTACTGACTTAAAGTCATCCAGATCAAAATACACAATGGTTAATGGTGATTTGTGCCGTCTTGCTCTGGCAAGATCCCGTTGTAATAACTCTTGCATGACACGGCGATTATATAGGTTGGTGAGTGGGTCAAGCTTCGCTAGCTTCTCAAGCTCTTGAGTACGCTGCGCAACTTTTTCTTCGAGGCCTTTTGCGTAAACTTCGGTGCGACGTTTCGCATTTTCAATTTCGCCCACCAAACTATCAATATAAGTGTCAAAGACCAAGGTGGTATCAAAGTAAATTAGCTTATCTATGATGTTTAGCGTTTGATTCAATTCAGCTTGATCGCTTATTGTCGCCCTAAGCACATTAAAAATGAGTTCTTTTAAAGTACACACTGCCGATAAATAGAGTTTTGGTTCAACCCCAATACGCTTATGTACCATGCCAATACGTAAGCGGTTATTAACATATTCATGTTCGTAACGACCACAAAATAGATCAATAATATATTGGCGTTGCGCATCTCTTAGTCGCGTTAAAGTATCCGCATCACCAATTAATAAAGAAATTTCATCAACTTCGGTTTGCTTTTTATAAAATTCATTCACTACATTTTCGATGGCTGATTCGATAATAGGTTTGTAGTTCAAAAGAGATGAGAGACTGTTTGAACTCAGCCCCAATAAGCTCATCCTATGCTGAATTTCGACATCATTAATTTGCATTTGCTCAACTAAAGTCTGCTCAGTTCTTCTCATCTACTCACCTCGGACTACTCCTTTTTAATTAAATATAGTCAAGGTTTTCAATACTACGTACTTAAGTGATAGGTTTTTCTCTAATTTAACAATAATTTGTATTAAACTAGCTTTATAAGCCGTTTCAAAAAAATATTATGCTCGCAAAATTTTTTATTACCAATCAAGACCCCAGCCTAATTGTCAGCGGCGTTTATGATCCAAGCTTAGTTGTACTTTCTATTGCTACCGCTATCTTTGCTGCTTATTTTTCACTCCATATCATTGATTTAGCGAACAGAACTCACTTTAATTCATACCGAAAATTAGGCAGTGCAACCGGTGCTTTGGTTATGTCAGGCGGGATTTGGAGCATGCACTTTATCGGTATGTTAGCTTTTTCTTTGTGCACCAACGTTGAGTACGACCCAACTCTGACATTTTTTTCATTCATACCTGCATTTTTAGCCTGCTACACCGCTTTTTCATTTTTGAGACGCAAAGATTTAAAGCAAATTCCAAAAACAATTAAACTGCTAATTGCCTCTGTATTGCTAGGGTCAGGTATAGGAACCATGCACTATTCAGGCATGGCAGCCATGCAAATGAGCCCTCTACTTCGCTACGATCCAGTTTGGTTTGCAGCATCAATTGTGGTGGCAATTGCTTTATCTTTTGTAGGCTTATATGCGCGCTTTCATCTTAGCGAACATTTTAAAAAGCTAACCATGCTACAAACCCGTGTCATTTGCGCCATTATTTTTGGCTTTGCCGTCGCAGGAATGCATTACATGGGCATGGCGGCAACACGTTTTGTCGCAACCTCACCTTTGTTATCCGAAAACGTGCAAACGTCGCAACTTACTTTTATCGCCATTAGCGTTTCATTTGCCACCGTATTATTAACCGCTCTGGTTGGGATTATTAATGGCATGGTGCGTTTTCGTTTATTACTTGCAGAAAAATCAGCAGAAGAGTCGCGCCTAGATGCCATTTTAGGCACTGCAATAGATGGCATCGTCACGATTAATATTCATGGCATTATTTTAAGCTTTAATAAATCAGCAGAAACTATTTTTGGTTGGCGCCAAGACGAAGTACTAGGCAAAAATGTAAAACTATTAATGAACGACGATATTGCTGCTCAGCACGATGATTATTTAGCTGATAGTAGCAGGCATGAAGTTAAAAAAGTCATTGGCGTTAACCGAAATGTCTATGCAAAACATAAAGATGGTCACTTATTCCCTATTCGCCTAGGACTTGGTGAAGTAAAACAGCCTAATGCAGAAACACTATTTGTTGGCTTCATAACCGATCTAACAGAGCAACGTGCACTGCAGCAAAGTCTTGAAGAAAAAGAGAAGCAATATCGTACGTTAATGAACAATACCCCCGGCGCTGTATTTCGTTGCTTGTTAGATGAACACTGGACGATGAAATTTATAAGCCCAAGTGTTGCTGACTTAACAGGATATAGCCCTGAAGAGTTTACCAATGGCACAGTTACATTTGCTCAAATCATTAATAATGATGATGTAGTGCATATTGATGAAGTTATTGAAAAAGCCATAGCAGAAAAAAACCAATATGCTGTTGAATACCGCATTCGCCACCGAAGTGGAAAAGTTGTGTGGGTTTTAGACCAAGGAACAATTAACGAAAATAGTGACTCTGACCAAAAGTGGATCGATGGTGTACTCATTGATATCACTACTCGTCACGAATATGAAGAGTCACTTAAACAAGCAAAACAAGAAGCTGAAGCTGCAGCACAAGCAAAACAATCATTTATGGCAAATATGAGTCATGAAATACGCACACCAATGAATGCAATAATTGGCTTTAGCGACATATTAATGGATAGCCCACTCAGTAAAGAGCAACAAAAGCATATTATTACAGTGAATAAATCAGCTCGCTCACTGCTGCATTTACTCAATGAAGTCCTTGATTCTGCAAAATTAGAAAAAGGCAAACTCGATATTCACGCTGAGCACTTTAACTTACAAGCGCTACTCGACAACATCGTATCGACCTTTTGGCTCGAAGCTAAGCGAAAAGATATCCTGCTTGATTTGATCATCGCTGATAATGTTGCGCCTATTTATATTGGCGATGAATCCCGAATTCGCCAAGTGATGAATAATCTCATTGGTAATGCCATTAAATTTACAGAACAAGGTTCTGTAACGATTACTGTAAGTCAAACTCCAGATAAGCAATTACTTTTTGAAGTGCAAGACAGTGGTATTGGCATAGCGAAGCACCGCTTAGATGCTATTTTCCAGCCATTTGAACAAGCTGACGGTACTATGACACGCCGCTTTGGTGGCACAGGTTTAGGCACCACTATTAGTAAACAGCTTGTTGAATTAATGGGCGGTTCAATTGATGCTAATAGTGAAGAAGGAAAAGGAAGTTGCTTTTACTTCACCCTTCCTTTGCAAGAGGGTGATATTAACAAAGTAGATGTATTTTCTTGTAATCAATTGAATTTACCAAAGCTTCAAATATTAGTGGTTGATGATATTGAGCAAAATATTGAGCTGCTCAATATTTTATTATCTCAAGCTGGGCACACAGTAGTTACCGCTCAGAATGGCCTTGAAGCCATTGCTGCATTTGAGCAACAAAACTTTGATGTGATTTTAATGGATATACATATGCCAGAATGTGACGGAATAACTGCCTGTAAGGAAATCCGTGAAATTGAAAAAGTCAGATGCTTAAAAATTACTCCTATCATCGCTTTAACGGCGAGTGTTTTACAACAAGATAAAATTACTACAAAGCAAGCCGGGATGAATGGTTTTGCAAATAAACCTGTTGATATTAACCAGCTGAACCATGAAATCGCGAAAGTGCTTGGTTTAGAAGTAAATAAAGTCACTAGTAATAAAATGCGTGATGAAAGAAAACACATCAACTACGACAAAGGTGTTTTGATGTGGGGAAGCAAAGAGAAGTTAAATATGGAAATTGGCTTATTCCTAAGCAATCATCAACAGAGCATTCTACGACTGAAGGATCAAAAACTCAGTGAAAACGAACAAAAATTAATTTTGCATACTCTTAAAGGAGTCGCAGGTAATTTAGCCCTGGCAAAATTATTATATTTGTTATCAAACGCTGAGAAAGAACGTGAAAAGGAAAGCTTCCCTTCACTCATTGCCGAATGCGAACAGGAATGGCAAACTCTAATTGCATTACTTGCAGATCAGCAGCAGCCCAGTTCACAACAGCAACGTATACACGAAGTGTCATTGGACGCTTTTATTAGCCAAATTGACACACTGCAAGAGCAAGCTGAGCATGCAGAAATAGACGATGATTTATTAAGCCTGGTGCAATCCCAAGCACCTACAACCTATAAAGAGCAGGTTGTTGAAATTTGTGCGCATTTTGAAAACTTTGACTTTGATGCAGCAAGTACCGCTTTATTAACTTTAAAGCATACAGTCCAAGCTGCTAAGGAACACCTATGACACAACTCTCAGAACGTGCAAAGATTTTGGTCGTCGATGATGAACCTGCAAATTTAAAAGTGATCCGTGAAGTACTTGCTAACGATTATCGCTTATCGTTTGCTAAATCTGGGGAACTTGCTCTTCAACTTATTGAGAATGAACCACCTAAGTTGATTTTGCTCGATATTATGATGCCCGATATGAGCGGCTTCGAAGTCTGTAAAGTGTTAAAAGCAAATCCTAAAACAGCGCATATTCCTGTTATCTTTGTTACGGCACTTTCACATGAACAAGATGAATCTGAAGGCTTTGCTCTTGGTGCAGTCGATTATATTACCAAACCAATTAGCCCCGCAATTGTCAGGGCTCGGGTTAAAAATCACTTATCCCTAGTGCAAGCTGAGCAACTGCAATTAGCTCATATTGATTTGATTCAACGTTTAGGTCGAGCTGCCGAATATAAAGACACTGACACCGGTGAGCATATCGCAAGAATGAGCCGCTACAGTAAAGTACTCGCCCTTGCCTATGGCATGAGTGAGTATGAAGCCGAGCAGCTTAAACAGGCTGCCCCAATGCATGATGTTGGTAAAATCGGTATTCCTGACGCCGTGCTTTTGAAACCTGGGCGCTTAAACGAAAACGAATACGAGCACATGAAACAACATGCTTTAATAGGTGCGAAGATTTTAGAAAACTCACCTTCGCCGCTATTACAATTAGCTCATAAGCTTGCCCTTGAACACCATGAAAAGTGGGATGGTACGGGTTATCCGTATGGCCTTAAAGGCAAAGAAATCAGTATTGAAGGACGTATTGTAGCTATTGCTGATGTATTTGATGCTTTAACCTCAAAACGCCCCTATAAAAAAGCCTGGTCGATTGAAGAAGCCCTCGACTTATTAAAAGATGAGGCAGGTAAGCATTTTGATCCGCAATTAGTTGATTTATTTATCGGCCAAATAGATAGCATCATAGAAATCAAAAACACTTATACCAGCTAATGGCGAATTAAAGGCCTCATTTGAGGCCTTTTTTAATTGCTTCATAATCATGCGAAGTAATTTCATGGCTATTACCAGCACAATCTTTAAAATACATTGAGTAAGTAACACCATGGTCGGCAACAACAGTTTTAATATCAAATTGAGCTAAATGTTCAAGCCATTCTAGAAACTGTGCTGCATTTGCGCCAAAAGCAATCCCCTTGCTTCTACCCTCAGCTTCAAACAGTGCCAGACGAATCGTTTTTGCTTGATCTTCTAGGGTTAACGGACCTTTTCCTTCATCCCAAAAAGCAAGTTCAGGAACGACGGTAAAACCAAGTACCTGTTGATACCAGCCAACAGCTTTAGCTAAATCATCAACATTTAAGTGGCAATGGTCAACACCACATAAAGATGGAATAGCCATATTACTCGCCAATTTCTGTTTTTAACTGTTCTAAAAATTCGAGCATATAAGCTGTGCGTCTTTTGGCTTCATCTTTCGCTGATGGCGTGTTCATACTCTCGCTAATGTTTAAAAGCTTAATGAAAAAATGATCGAGGGTGTATTTTGTATCATCGGGTTCGCGGTTTAAGCAAAATGGATCGTCTTTATGGTACAGATAGCGACCAATTGAGCCCCCTACCTTCATACAGCGGCTAACACCGATTGCACCTAATGCATCCATTCGATCTGCGTCTTGTACTATTTGCGCTTCGACACTTTCGACTTTGATATTGGCACTAAAGCTATGTGCCACAATAGCATGATGAATGGCACTGAAATACTGCTCTGGATAATTAATTGAGGCTAAAAAACTTAACGCCTTGTCTGCAGCCATGGTCGATGCTTTTGCCCGATCTGGGTGGTTTTTTGCAACCGCAACACAATCATGTAACCAAGCTGCAGGTAACACCACTGCCATGTTGGCCTGCTCTGCAATACATAACTGTTTAGCAACCCTAACTACTCGCTCAATATGGCTAATATCGTGTGCGACATCGGCATGAAGTAAAGACAAAATAAAGTCTCGACACTGAGTTTCTAAAACTGCAAAGTCTATTTCTGGCTGCATATACAGGCTATCACCATTAACTAATTGAAATTATGCTTACTTTAGCGTGGTTGCTGGATTTGTTCAAAACATTCATTGTATGTTTGTCAGCGCTTCATTAAACTATGCCCCCTTTTGTTTGACGCGAGAATCCCTATGTCATCTGCTATTTACCTGCAAGCTGGACGAGAAAAATCATTAAAAAGAAAACACCCGTGGGTGTTCTCAAAAGCCATTAAGAAAGTAAAGGGTAAGCCAGGACTAGGTGATACTGTCACTATCTATGATAATGACGGTAAATTTTTAGCCATTGCTGCTTACAGCCCGCAATCGCAAATTCGTGCTCGCGTATGGAGCTTTGATAAAAACGAAGTGATTGACCAAGCATTTTTTGAAAAGCGTTTACGCCGTGCTTATGATGCTCGACAGCAGGTGATCAGTGAAGGTGGTTTAACGGGTTTTCGTTTAAGTGCCGCTGAATCTGACTATTTACCAGGCATCACTATCGATAAATTTGACAATGTACTGGTTTGCCAACTCCTAAGTGCAGGCGCAGAGCGACATAAAGGTGAAATAGTCGCTGCACTTATGACTATTTTTCCTGGCTGCGATGTCTACGAACGCTCAGACGTTGATGTTCGTACTAAAGAAGGCCTTGAACCAATCAAAGGTATACTTTGGGGTAAAGAGCCAACTGGACCAGTACTAATCGAAGAAAATGGCTTAAAGCTTGAAGTAGACATTATTGAGGGCCATAAAACAGGTTTTTATTTAGACCAGCGTGACAGCCGCGCTGCGCTTGAACGCTTTGTGAAAGACAAAACAGTATTAAACTGCTTTAGCTACACAGGTACATTCTCACTCTATGCTTTGCGTGGCGGTTGTAAACACGTCACTAACGTCGATGTATCACAACCAGCGCTTGATACTGCTAAGCGTAATGTTGAGCATAATAACCTTGATTTATCTAAAGTTGATTTCGTCAAGCAAGATGTCTTTAAGCTGTTACGCCAATACCGTGATGAAGGTGTGCAATTTGATACTATTGTAATGGATCCACCTAAATTTGCTGATAATAAAGCACAATTGACCGGAGCATGCCGTGGTTATAAAGATATCAATATGATTGCGATGCAAATCTTAAAGCCTGGGGGAACCTTACTGACATTTTCATGTTCTGGGTTAATGGAACAAAATTTATTTCAGAAAGTGGTTGCGGATGCTGCCCTTGATGCAGGTAAAGACTTATTGATCATGGAGCGACTAAATCAAGCTGCCGACCACCCGATTGCTGGCAGCTACCCTGAAGGTTTTTATCTTAAAGGCCTAATCTGTAAAGTATACTAAGCAAAGAGATTAGTTAAAATTTACAATTTCTAAACCGGCACTCAAGGAGCCATCTTGCTCCTTGGTTGCTCGTATCACCCGTGCTGTAGCATCAAATGAGGTAATAGCGGTGCTAGTCGAAGCAATTAACACGCGATAAAGACGGCCTATTTCTAAAGCTTCATCAAGATGAATTGCAAGCCCTGTTGCACTTAAGTCAGTGCATATCGCCTCAATTTCTGCGCCATTAGCAACATCTAACGGGATAAGTTTTGCAGGGGTATGAATTTGCATGCGGCGAAAGTCGCGTTTCTCCTCATGAAACATATGGCCTCCTATACCAGTGTTTTTATTTTCTCTATTAATGTTTTAACAGAAAAAGGCTTCACTACATAGGCGTCGCACCCAGCATCAAACCCCGCTTTTTGTTCAAGCTCGGTTTCAAGGCCAGACACCATGACAACAGGGATTTGCTCTGTTTCTGGGGTGTTTTTTAGTAATCGGCAAGTATCATAACCATCTAAGCCCGGCATACAAACATCTAACAGTATAGCATCTGGCGGCTCAGCTATGGCTGACGTTAAACACGATGTGCCTGAGTTTGCATAGCTTAACGAAAACTCATCTCCAAGGCTTGCTTTGAGCATTTCAAAATTAAAATATTCATCATCAACGACCAAAATGCTTGGTCGCGGTCGATTTACCGCTCGCTCAGGAACTGAGATCGGTCTTTCCTTTTCAATGCCCACATAATCTCCTTTTAGCATTTGTGTTTGTAACTTAAAGCAAGGAAGCGCTTAACTCACTGCTCATTCCTTAGTATTATAACTCACATTCTTTGATTGCGTTTAAAACACGTTTAGCAGATACAGGATAAGGCGTCCCTAGTGTTTGTGCAAATAAAGAAACACGTAACTCCTGTTGCATCCAAAATATCGCGCTTATTTCTTCGGGAATAGGCATACCCTTAGGAATTTTATTCGCTAACTTTTGATATTGCTCAGCCACTTTTTCAAGTTCAAGCACGCACAGCCTGTCACGATTAGGGTCGACTGGTAATTTTTCTAGGCGTCGTTCAATGGCTTTTAAGTAACGTATTAAATCCGTCATTTTTGCTGCACCATGCTGGCTGACAAAGCCTTTAAACACCAAGCTTTGTAACTGTGATTTAATATCACCGTGCGCCGTGATCATAGTTAAATCAACACGACCTTTCATACGTTTATTTAAGCCATGAGCTATACTCAGCACTTGCTCTACTTGGGTGGCAATCTCAACAACAGTATCACCAAGCTCACCGCGAATTTGCTCTTTCGCTTTTTCAAATGCATCTGCAGTGCGGATATTGCCATATTTAATTAATAAGCTATCGACGGCTGCAGCAATACAGTCATCAATTAAGTCATTGACCTTACCAAACGGATTAAAGTACAAACCTAGTTTAGATTTGTTCGGTAAATTTTGCTGTAAATACTTAATCGGTGATGGCACGTTTAGTAATACTAAACGGCGTAAACCTTGTTGGTGCGCCTGCTGTGCTTTGTGTTCATTATCAAATAGCTCAACCGCGGCTGAGTCTTTTTTATCCACCAGCGCTGGAAACGCCTTAATCTCGTATTGACCTTGTTTTTTCACGTAAGAGCTTGGTAATTCACCAAAACTCCACTCGGTTAAATCAGCTTTCTCTATGCCCTTGTCGGCTACTTTTGATAAGGTATCCGTTACCTTGCCTTGTAACTGGGCTTTTAACTTAGATAGATTTAAACCACGAGCGAGTAACTTATCGTTTTCATCGCGTACTTCAAACTGCAGGCGTAAATGCGGAGCAAGGGTAGATAAATCCCATGCATCAGGCTCAACACGCACGCCTGTCATACGCAATAAACGCGTACTAATTGCATCAATTAGGTTACCTTGCATCGGCTCAATTGCAGCGAGTACCGCATCGGCGTAGTTTGGCGCAGGCACAAAGTTGCGACGAATCGTTTTTGGTAGCGACTTAATAAGCGCACAAATTAACTCATGCCTAAATGCGGGAATGTGCCAATCAAAACCGGTTTCTTGAACTTGGTTTAACAGCGCTACTGGAATTTGTACCGCAACACCATCAACGGCTTGCCCTGGATCAAAATGATAAGCCAGTGGTAATAACAAGTTCTCTTGCTGCCATGTATCTGGGTAATCGAACTCGGTAACATGATCGGCACCATGCTGCATTAACTCTTCTCGAGACATGTGCAAAAAGCGCTTATCTTTTTGCTTTTGCCCTTTCCACCACTTATTAAACGCGGCACGATTATTTACATCTTGCGGAATTTTCTTGTCGTAGAATTCAAATAAGGTTTGTTCATCGACCAAGATATCACGGCGGCGAGATTTATTTTCGAGTACCTGAATATCTTCAATTAACTCTTGGTTATACTGTAAAAACCCTTCATTTTGACCCAGCTCTTGCTCTACTAAAGCGGTGCGAATAAACAACTCGCGACTTACTTTTGGATCAATATTGCTATACACACAGCGGCGCTTATTAACAATTAATAACCCATACAAGGTTTGCTGTTCAAACGCGATAACTGCACCCGGTTTTTTCTCCCAATGCGGTTCGCTGTAGCTGCGCTTTACTAAATGTTGAGCAAAGCCTTCAACCCATTTTAAGTCTATGCGCGCGTTGATCCGCGCATAAAGCTTACTGGTCTCAACAAGCTCTGCCGACATAATCCATTTTGGGCTCTTTTTAAATAATCCTGAGCCTGGAAAAATATGGAATTGACTGTTGCGGGCGCCTTTATAAATTTGTTTTTCATCTTTAAAACCAATATGGCTTAACATACCGCTTAATAAAGATTGATGGATTCGGTCACTATCAGCAACATTGGTGGTAGCCTTCATGCCCATTTCATTACAAACCGTCGATAGCTGATAGACTATATCTTGCCATTCACGGATGCGCATATAGGCTAAGAAGTCCTTTTGGCATAACTTTCTAAATTGGCTATTGCTCAATTCTGATTGCTGCTCTTCAAGGTAATTCCACAGATTTAGAAAAGCGATAAAGTCTGAATCTGGATCATCAAAACGACCATGTTTTTCGTCTGCTGCGCCACGTTTTTCTTGCGGTCGTTCTCTTGGATCTTGAATAGACAATGCCGCAACAATAATGATCACTTCACGCAGTGCACCTAAGCTATCAGCAGTTAGCACCATTTTCGCTAGACGTGGATCTACCGGTAATCGACTTAAGCTCCTACCTGACTTAGTCAGTTCGGTTTTCTTGTGACGTTTTGCAGGCTTAATGGCTTCGAGTTCTTCAAGCAACGTCAAACCATCGTTAATATTACGACTATCAGGCGCTTGCACAAACGGAAACTGCTGCATGTCGCCAAGTCCCAAACCGAGCATTTGCAAAATAACAGAGGCTAAGTTGGTGCGTAAAATTTCAGGATCAGTAAACTCTGGGCGCGAATTAAAGTCTTCTTCACTGTATAAGCGAATACAGATACCCGCTTCAATACGACCACAGCGGCCTTTTCGCTGATTGGCACTTGCCTGCGAAATTGGTTCGATCGGAAGCCGTTGTACCTTAGTACGATAGCTATAACGGCTAATGCGCGCAGTGCCTGGATCGATAACATAGCGAATACCTGGCACCGTTAATGACGTTTCAGCAACGTTGGTGGCTAAAATAATATGACGGCGGCTGTGCGGCGCAAAAATTCGGTTTTGTTCAGCGTTTGATAAACGCGAATAGAGCGGTAAAACATCCGTGCCTTTGAGGTTTCGCTTTGATAACGCATCAGCAGTATCGCGAATTTCTCGTTCACCATTCATGAAAATCAGAATATCGCCGGGGCCTTCATCGCAAAGCTCATCGACAGCATCAAAAATCCCCTGTAATTGGTCACCATCCGCTTCCATATCATCTTTGTTGATTTCAGTAGTTGGTCTATAGCGAACGTCTACTGGGAAAGTACGGCCTGATACTTCAATAATTGGCGCATTATCAAAATGTTTAGAAAAACGCTCAGGGTCAATCGTCGCTGAGGTGATGATAACTTTTAAGTCTGGTCGCTTTGGCAGTAAATTTTTTAAATAGCCTAAGATGAAATCGATATTCAGACTTCGTTCGTGGGCTTCATCGATGATAATAGTATCGTACTGATTTAGGTATCTGTCTTGTTGAATTTCAGCCAGCAAAATACCGTCTGTCATCAATTTAATGTAGCTATTGTCAGAGACTTGGTCGCTAAAGCGAATTTTAAAACCCACTTGTTGACCTAGCTCGCACTGCATTTCTTCTGCAATACGATTCGCTACACTGCGTGCAGCGAGTCGACGAGGCTGAGTGTGGCCAATGTATCCATCAACACCTCGGCCAAGCTCTAAACACATTTTTGGGATCTGCGTGGTTTTACCTGAGCCTGTTTCACCAGCAATGATCACGACTTGGTTATTGGCGATGGCCTGTTTAATGTCATCTTTCTTTTGGCTAACTGGTAGTTGCTCTGGGTAAGTCACTTTTGGCAAGGCAGCCAAACGTTGCTCGCGCAATTGCTGAGAACGGCTAATATCTTCTGCTATTTTTTGCGCTATGTTTGCTTGCTTAGTTTCATCGTTGATTTTTTTGATGCCATGAAGGCGTTTTTTGAAGATGAATTGATCTTTGCGTAAACACGTTTTTAATTCGCCGAACAGCGGACCTAGGTTAACCACCCGATACCCTTATATTTCTTAACCAATAGATTGATATTGTATCAAATAATCTATCAGGTGGTCATGGCTTTATTTATGCCAATTCGCTTAATTAAGTGAACCGTTTTGAGGCAATAAAATCTCGTTGATAACAAGGCAAAAATTTCGTTGTTTAATTGTTCTCGGCAATTGCTCTACTTCCTGCATCCATGCAGTCGTAAATAAGTAATATTTAACGCAGTTAGCGACAGATTTAATCCCTCAAAATGATTAAGGATTATTGCGAGTTGGCATCACCCTCTCTGTTGGGATTGGCATTGCACAAACGTTGATGTAATCAGGGCTTTCAACAAACCACGCTTCAAGGCGATTTTTACGCGCTTCAATGAGGGCTATAAACGCATTTGAGTCTGTTTTCATGACCCGAAATTTACTGTTGTCTGTGTCTTTAATATCTGCTAATAGTTGCATATCTGTAATGGGGTTAAATATCTGACCTTCAGTGGCTTTACGCTGTAAGAGATTAAAATGTTCCATCCCTTCTAAAACGCGACCAAATACAGTGATGTTACGGTCTAAATAGCGCTGGCTATTCCCTATGGTCACATAAAATTCGGTCCCACCTGAATTGATATCATTATCGCGAGCCATAGCAAAAACACCAGGGCAATGTACTTGCCATGTTTCAGTTTGGCTTTGGTTTTGTGCCACAGCAAAGCCGTTTAAAAAGCCCGTTTTAGCTGCATAACCATCAGGTCCTTTGAGCTCTGTAATCTTTAGAGGAGTCTCGGTACGTAAGTAAAACTCAGCGGGTAAGGCTTTTTTAGCATTTTTAACAGGTTTGCTTTCGCTGACATCGCCTCCTTGTGCTACAAATCCTTCAACAAAGCGATACACACTCAGGCCTTGATAAAACCCTTCTTTGGCAAGCTGTCGCATGTTGTTTGCGTGCGTAGGCGCCAATTTATCGTTTAGTTCAATATAAGCAGCACCCGTAGGTAGGGTTAGTTTAATGATGTTCTGGGCACTAACAGTTCGCCATTCACTATCGCTGGCAGTTTTAATGATTTCGCCAGCAGAACGTTTTTGACTGGTTTCTTTTCCATGAGTTGGTGCAATTAATACCGCACCAAGACACAAGGTTAATAGTCTTAATTTCATTGTTATTATCTTTTAAGTAGTTGACAATTCAGCCTATTAATTTATGCCCCAATAAGCAAGTAAAAGCGACTTATTAAGGCAATGCTCATTATTAATCCCAATCAAATTTATAGAGAATATCAACATTTTGATAAAGGCCACTGGTCACCTCAATGTACAATTGTGACAACAATTGATAGCGCACAGCAACTTCACTTAACGAATCAAAAATACCAACACTGTATTTCACTTGAATGCCCGGTGTAAGATAGCCAGATATCTCTACTTTTGTATCGTCACCACTACCACTCGAACTTAAGCTTACATCTGACAAACCAAAACTTTCGCCTATCTTAGACACCACCCCCTCACTGCGGTTTACACCTTGGGCAAGCAATAATTGTGTTAACATGGCATCGGTCGAGCTGTCACCTTCATCAAGAGGTTGTCCATTTAGCAAATAAGCCAGGGCTTGACCCTGATCCATCGCTGGCTCTGAAAATACTTTTAACGAAGGCTGTTCAACATTACCTGTTAAGGTGATCCCTGCCACAACACCATTTGAGGTGTTATCAGGGTTACGAATCGCTTTGATATTTAAGTAAGGTTTATCAATTGAGCCACTAAACCCCACCTGACCAGTACGGATTTGCAAGTCTTGTCCAAATGCACGGTATGTACCGTCTACTAGGTTCAATTCACCCGTTGCTATCATAGGAGTGACTTGGTCCATACTTATATTTAAATCACCTTCAACTTTTGACTTAAGGCCAAAAGAATCTATTCGTACATCATTCTCAACCAATACTTTTAAATTTATCGCATAGTCAAATGGTACTTTCTCAGATTGTTGCTGCTCAATATCAACAATCACTTCATCATCGCTGACTTGTACTGCGCCCTCTGGTAGCTCTTCAATAGCAATTCGGCCCCATGGCACCACGACTTGGCCATCGAGATTAAACGCATTATTCTTCAATGACATAGTTAAATCTGGTGATACTTTAAAGGTAACATCTTGCTGAGCACGCACAAAAAACTCTTTACCGTTCAATTTCACGTCAACGTCTGGTAAATCTTGCTGCCAATCGACACCGCCAGATAAGTTAAGTGCGCCCCCTTCAGTGTCTTTCAGCTCACCCGTGAGCTTTGCACTTTGGTTATTAAAGGCAATGTTTACATATGAATTTTGCAGCGATACGGGCAATGTTGCCCCTTCTAGATTGATTTTTTCAACATCAAATTCACCATTGAGTAATGGCTCTTTCAAGGTGCCTGCGATTGCTAAACGGCCTTTAATATCGCCTGTTAATTGTTCAAGTGATGCAATAAAGGGTCTTAAGTTTGTTAACTCAATTTTCTCAATAACCAAGTCGCCCGCTAAGGTCTGTTTATTTTGTATATCATCAATGTTGAGCTGTGAAGTCACTTTACCTAATACGGATGAATCAAGGGTGGCATTAAGTTTACCAACTTGCGCATCACTCATTGCCGAGATATCTAAAACCTCTACCGGTAATTTATAGACATTTGCACCATCAATTAAGGATGCTTCTAGCTGCTGTGTTTTGATATTGGCACGAATCGTTTTCAATGCGCCATTATTCCAATTAGCAACAAACTCCCCGTTTGCATCGCCAATTACTTTCAAATTATCTGGTAAGAAGTGTTTAAATTCAGCAATAGATAACGCAGCAAGCTTTGCATTCAACTGACCTAATTGTTTAGTTTGCTGCAAGGTCTCAAAACATAGTTTTGAGTTATCGCTTTGCCAGCAGTGCGCGGCTACATTAAAGTCAAAGGTTTTGGTATTTAGTTGAATATTAACCGGCTTATTAGTACCAAAGCGCACCTGATTATCGGTTACAAGAATTTGACTTAACGCACCTTGCCAGATTTCTTTATTAAATTTACCGTCAACATCAAATGATGCTTTCCCTTGATCTGCATCGAGTAAAAAAGCTAAATGGTGATCAGTTTTATCTCCACTGGCATCTAACTCAATTTGATTAATTTTATGTTCGCCTACACTTGCAGAATCAAGAATAAGTGACAGGTCAGTTTGCCAGTCTGCGGCATAATCGAATTGCCCTTTTAATGTTAAACCATCGACCTGGATATCTTGATAACTCAACGTATGAAGTACCATATTTAAATCAACCGTTGGCGCGAGTCGCTTTCCACGTAAAGTCAAATCAGCAAACCCCTTACCTTGCATAGGCAAGATATCTTGACCACTTGCATCTAAACGCATTTTACCTTCGACGCGCCATACATCATCTACCTGACCTGATAAGGCAATTTCATTTTTACCACTTTTCACTTCAAGCTTTTTAAAACTCGCATGTAAGCTGCTATCAAGTTCAAAATCCGAAAGTAAGGTCACAGGAACTTCATTTATTGAACCATTTAATTGCGTGTTATCTAACGCAAGCTGCCATTCACTTGCCTGTAAATTGAATGAACCCTTAAACTCACCGGATAAGTCACTGCTCAGTGCATCCGTTAAGTATTGTGCTTTTAAGTGACTCAAAGTTCCTTTAAATTGACTTTTTACCCCATTTGACCAATCAACCGAAGCGGTTACTACTGCGTTACTGTCATTCGCATTAAGGTTTAATTGCTTCAGTTTTGCACTTGTTAAGCTACCCTGTAGTTGCGATTTCACAGTCATTGCCGGTAACGCGTCTAACTGTGTGACTAAGCTCAAATCGACTTCATAAGCATCGGCGTGGCCTTTGGCTTGTAAATCAAAGTCAGTTAATTGCAGGTTTTGTGTATTAGTTTCAATTTGCCACTTTTCTATCTGGCCTGTTAAATCAAATGGAAAATTTGTTTCTCTTAAATTCACAGTCCCTTTTAGCTTTGCTGGGTATGTCCCCTGAGTTACTAAATCTAACTTTAAATTAGCAAGTGGGCCTAAAACAGTTAAATTAGCTTGATGCTCAGTGTTACCTACCGACAGCGAGCCACTAACAGTATTATCACCAGAGAGTTCAGCCGTTAGCTTGGTTTGTAATTGCCATTGCTGATAGCGTGCAGCAAGTTTTTCAAGGTTAATATCACTGCCATTAACTGAAGCGACCAATTCAATATTTTCAACCAGCTGAGCCTCTTCTACCCCAGAAGGTGTAATAGCAACCTTGCTGATTCGAAATTGATTAACTTGGAGGTTAACCGGGAGCGTAGTATCGATTTCTGGTAGTGCCGGTACCTCCTTTAGTGGAGTCGACTTAGGCTGCTCTTTAGTTTCATGCAATAACACCTCTATGTCAGCAATATTCAATGAATTCACTGTGACGTCTGATGCTTCGGCACGCCCCTCAAGGCTTAATTTATTTACTGTTACGTCGGCACTGGCATGCACTAAACTAAACCGATTAATTGCAACTCGGTTTAGAGTGATTTTTATTGGTAAGCTAATTTGTGTGGCTTGTTCTACTTCTTGCTCTGATTCATTACGAGGTTCAGTTGATGAAGCTTGCTTTTTAATATTTAAATCAATCGACTGGGCGCTTAAATTTTCAATACAAATACCATCACAACGCCACCAGAACAAATCAACTTTTAGTTGCTTTGCATCAAGCATGATACCTTGGTTTTCAAAGAAAACATCAAACGCATCGTTATATAAAAAACGCCCTGATGGCAACTTAATTGTTAAGCCATCAACTAGCTTATTAGCAGAGTATGCAATAAAGTGATTACCGGGTGCTGTGAACAACAAACAAAACACAATGACTGCCAAACTTGTCAATGTAATTGATAGAACCTTGGTTATCTTTTTTAACA
Organism: Pseudoalteromonas sp. HF66; assembly: GCF_011806445.1. NCBI lineage: Bacteria > Pseudomonadati > Pseudomonadota > Gammaproteobacteria > Alteromonadales > Pseudoalteromonadaceae > Pseudoalteromonas > Pseudoalteromonas sp. HF66. The sequence goes on along the minus strand of NZ_JAATOU010000018.1, from coordinate 42,022 downwards.
TCTTCATTAGATTTCAGGCCCTATGGTAATACTTAGTCGAGTGCTTTTACTTTCTTTTGTCAGACCCCAAGCATGGTCGATACGCACAGGACCAACCGGTGTTAAATACCTAAAACCAAAACCAGCCCCAACTTCTACACGATCAGTAAAATCATTTGTCGCGGTACCACTATCAACAAATAAGGCTGCTCGCCAATGCTCGGCAAATTGGTAGTTATATTCAACGGTTCCGCTCATTAAATATTTACCACCTATCAAACGTCCTTTTTCATCTTCAGGCGAAATAGATTCATAAGCAAAACCACGCACACTTTGGTCACCACCCGCATAAAAGCGCAAAGATAGAGGAACTTCATTGATATTATCGACCAGCATTGCGCCTAGGTTGGCTCTTAAAAACAGCATATGGCGATCTGCAAACGTGGTTAACCAAGCATTTTGCAGTTGTAATCGCAAAATGTTAGTTGAAGACATCATATCTTTTAAACCAAATTCGGCTGACATCATCCATTGATAGCCTTTATATGGCGTTGTGCCTCCTTCAGTGTCTTTCTTGGCATAACTGATGCCAGGCATTAACATTTTTGCACTTTGCTCTTCATCACCAATACGGTAAGTTTCATAGTCACGCCTTAAAAATGCAGTGCGTACCCAATCGTCGTCTGTTAGCCATTGGCGCTGTAATTGGCCTGTAAATATGCGGCTATATAAATCATTGGTTAATTCGTCTTCTAGTTTGTAGCCCAAAGAAAAACGCCATAAATCATCGTTAGGGTCATCTACAGGTACCGTATAGCCGAGAGAGATATCTTGCTGACGTTCTGATACATTCAGATTGCTCTCTAAGTAATGACCATCTTCAGTGATCCAGGGTTTTGTCCATTTAAAGCGAACTTTTGGCCCAAGGTCGGTGCTATAACCGCCACCCACTTCGAAGCTATTTGCAGGTTTATGTAACACATCAACATTAATTGGCACTTGATTATTTTTACGTTTAGCAATGTCAGCATAAACACGCACACTCGCAAAATAAGGCGTGCTCGACAATGCTAAATTGTAATCAGAAATCTCAGTCGCTTTATAAGGCTGGCCTTGTTTAAACTCCGCTAGTGAGCGAATATATTTTTCAGCGGGAGTCTCACTGCCGATTGTGATATCACCAAACTGGTACCGAGGCCCAGTATCAACATTAAAAATGACTCTCGCGTTATTATTTTTCAAAGACACCGCTAATTTATGCTCATGCCATTTTGCATCAAAGTAACCTAACTCTAATAGTTGGCTTTCTATGCGTTTTCTAGCGGCCTCATATTTACCGTGATTTAAAAAATCACCCTGTTTTATTTTGATGCTGTTGACTACAGACATGAATTCAGCGTCATCTTTACCTGAACCAGTGATAGTCACTTTGATATCTGCAACTCGTGTAACAGGGCCGCGTTCAACATTAACTATCAAAAGCTGCTCTGCGTTATCGAAGCTAATTTTAATGGTCGGTTTATAGTAGCCAAGAGCTTTTAAACTCATTTCAACTTGGCTTTTAGCATGACGCTTTAGAGCCTTAGAGTTTTTTTCATCGACAAGTTGTTTAATGTAAAGCTCAACGTTCCCCTCAAGCTCGCCACTAATCCCTTGTATTTTATAATCTTTAATAATCCCTTCCGTACCAATTGAGTACTGGCTATACGAAGAACAGAAAAGCAAAAAGACAAAATAGAGATGCCGAGTATACAAAAATTATCCTTACTTTTTTGGAAGAGTCATAATCTAAAATGAGTACAAAATGATATTAACACAGCGTTATAGCCACTGACATAATTGAAATGTTAAAATTAGTACGCGTTAAACTTTTATTTTCGCTACAATAGCGGATAATACCTAGATTTATAATGAACGAGCGACTAAATGCACTTCCCTGATGACGAAAACGGTCAATTATTAGCTGAAATTGCTGAAGCTGGTGTCGACTTAACCAGTATGCAAACCATCGATTTCTATATTCTTTTTGAACAAAAACCAGAAGCAGAAAAATTTTCAAAAGTAATTGAAAGTGATGAGCTTGCACCTTCTACGGAATTAAACAAATGCCCTGATACAGGGGTGTGGGAAGTAATTACTCGTGTGAAAATGGTGCCAGATCACACTTTACTTAGCCAAACAGAGCAATACTTAGAGAGCATCGCAAATGGTCACAATGGATATGGTGACGGCTGGGGTTTAATGGCCGAAGAAAAATAGGTCTGCCCCAATTTCGTAAAGCGAATCAACTCAATTGATTCGCTTTACGGAAACTCCCCTGATAATCAAATAGCTTTTCAGCCACTTTCCAACCGTATTTTTTATTTTTACGGGCAATCACAAAGTCTGGTGCAAGTAGTTGCTTCTGTAATTCAACAACTTGTTCTGCGCTTTGCCATTCAACGGGACTGTAACCGGGTGCCGCTCGTTTGCCAAATTGCTTATTAAAGATAAACCGCCCCGTATCGTTGGTTAAATTAAATACTTCATCACAACTTGCACCGTCTTCATCAAAGTAACTAATTTTAAGTAAACCTTTAGCAAGCAACTGTGCCGACAAACCACTACACCTTAATACCAAAGCATCTTTTAGATTAAGCGCTTCTCTTAGTTTATCATCAGGATCTGCCATCATAGCACCACATGACTGACACTGCCTTGCTGCTATGTCATTTTGTTCACCACAGTGCTCACATTCTTTAAAACGAAAACGATAATCGCACTGTACTTGCACTTCATCATTTTCCAGCAACCCTTGGCAACGCCTGCCAAAGTGCTCAACAACTTTACCTTCGCTATCAGTTTTACCCCAAAAAATATTCGCAAACCCACAACCAGGGCAAAGTACTTGTACTGGCTCATTATCACTTTGTGCTTTGATACTACCTACCTCAGGATAAAACAAATCAAAGCCATTACCAGCATAGTCAATAACTAAGCAATCTTCTTTACCTTCGCTTAAACGAAGTCCCCTACCTACAATTTGTTGGTATAAACTCACCGATTCTGTAGGCCTTAAAATTGCGATGTAATCAACATGAGGGGCATCAAAGCCTGTCGTAAGTACTGATACATTGACTAAATACTTTATTTTTTTTGCTTTAAATTGATTAATAATCCTATCGCGTTCTTGATTATCGGTATCACCAGTAATCAGTGCAGTATTATGCTCAGGTAAGTAGCCTGTTATTTCTTTGGCGTGCATCACAGTTGCAGCAAAGATCATTACACCATGACGCTGCTCACTATATTCTATTACTTGGTTGATAATAGCTTTTGTCGCGCGAGTGTTATCTTTCAATAACGCATTCATATTCTCGACACTGTAACGACCAAATGAATCACTCGGCAGTGATGAAAAGTCATAATGACTAATCGCAGCATCCACCTCGTGAGGCGGCGTTAAATAGCCATTTTTGATCATATATCGCAGTGGTAACTCAAAAATACACTTTTTAAATGGCGCATCGCTATCACCTCTAACAAAGCCATGATAGTGATGATGATAAACCCACCCCATGCCCATTCGAAATGGAGTCGCGGTTAGTCCAAGTACTTTAAGACTAGGATTTTGTTTTTTTAGACTCGCTATCACCCGTCCGTATTGGCTTTTTTCATCACCGCTTACACGGTGGCATTCATCAATGATCAATAATGAATAGGCGTCGGTTAGCTGTTTTGTATTTCGCGCCAGTGACTGCACACTTGCAAAGGTGACTTGTTCAGTTAAAGACTTTTGCTTTAAACCCGCTGAAAATATGCTGGCCTTAAAACCAAAGCTGGTGTATTTCTCAGCGTTTTGCTCTACCAACTCTTTAACATGAGCAAGCACCATAATTTTTTGTTTGGCAATACGCGCAAGTTCAGCAATAACAAGACTCTTACCTGCACCTGTTGGTAACACAATAAGTGCTGCATCATCAGTTTGTCGAAAGTGAGCAACTGTGCGTGCTACGGCCTCTTGTTGATAGGGTCTGAGTACGTACTTCATTTTATCTGACTATTATCGACATAAAAAAAGGGAAGCATACGCTTCCCTTCCTATTCTTTAAAGCAAAAATTAAGCGAGGTGTTTTGTTAGATCTACACCTTGGAAAGCTTTAGGACGTTTACCACGGCCTGTCCATTCAACAATTTCACCATTAAATTCGATGCGATATTTTGGTTTTACTTTAGTACGCTTATCAGTTGTTGCTACATCCTGTAGATCTTCTAATGTAAGTCCTTTTTCTTTTAGTAGATCGAGTACTTCTTTTTTAGCTTCTTGCTGTTGAGTATATTTCTCGATTGCTGTGTCAATTAGCTGTTTTGCTTTTTCTAATTCAGATAATGACGCAGATTTCACAAAAGATCGGATTTCTTTCATTGAGAGCTCTCTTAAGTATTAAAAGTTAAGTTAAAAGTTTAACAGTAGCTAGTATATGTGGATTTAATGAAATAATCTATTCCATGTTTATTTTTTATCCTATCTTTTTATTATAGCCATAGCTTTATTTTATCTATTACATCGCTTAGCTCTGCAATTAACTTTTCGACAATTAATGTATCTTGCAGTTGATTAAAACGACTCTCGGTCGTTACGATAAGCTCAGATAAAGGAGGATATTGAAGCATTACAATAGCGCCTTTAAGTTTATGTATTGCGCCAGAAACCTTTTCTAAATTTTGATTTTTTATTTGCTCTTGTAAGGAATTTAAGTCTGCTTGCAAGCTAGTAATAAATACCTCTGCGAGCATTTTTGCATCATTCTCATTGCCGAAAACATTTAACCAATGCTGTTTATCTTTTATACCTTGTAAGCTTAAATCGGGATTATCATCGGTAATTGGCAAATCATCACTACTTAACTCTATAAACTCAGCTAGTCGATTATATAATTCATTGAGTTTATATGGCTTAAATAACACACAGCTCATTCCTGATTTTAATGCTTTATTTAAACACTCTTTAGAATCATCCGCAGTAAAGCCAATAATTGGCAAATTTTTAAACTTCTCTTGACTGCGTAATTGCTCAGTTAATTGAAATCCATCTAAATCAGGCATGTGACAGTCTGTTAATAATAAATCAAAATGCCCTGTTTCAAGTGCTCTTAGAGCAGCAATACCATCGTCAACCATGACCGCTTTAATTCCTAGTTTTTGGCATTGTTTTTCGAGCAATAACTGATTTGTTTTATTATCCTCAGCTATTAATATTTTCCCATGTAACGGATAGCTTTGCGTTAGCATCTCATCATCCAAGCGAATGTGTGCACTATTTATAAGCTCTCTCAAAGTATCTGGATACAATGGTTCAATAGGTAGAATATGGCAGCAACAATTTGCTGGTGTATGCACTTTGTTAGCGCATGCTACTAAAATATAATTATTACTTGCATTACTAATTGATTGCTGCCAATTAGCGCCCCACAGTGCATTAACATAACTCTCGTCAATGAGAATATTATCAGCTTGTTCAAATGCGTCTTTATCGATTGGCCAACTTAATTGATAGTGTTTCACCCCCATACTGGCTAGGTTATTTAGTAATTGATCGTGCTGGGTACAAACAGCCCAATTAACTGACAAAGCTCGTAACTTCTGTTTACTTGCGTTTTTAAGTGGTACTGAAATATAAACATTAGTGCCTTTACCATAGGTGCTTGATAGGGAGATTTCACCCTGCATAGCTTCAACAAGTTGCTTTGCCAAGCTTAAGCCTAACCCAGTACCACCATAGCGACGTTGAATAGAGTTATCTGCCTGCTCGAAAGGGATAAATATATTAGCCAACTGCTCGGCTGTCATACCTTTACCTGTATCTGATACTTCAATCTTTAAAGATTGCTTATCAAATAAAACATCACAGCTTATTGTCCCTTGCTCTGTAAATTTCACGGCGTTATTTAGTACATTAGAAAGCACTTGCATCAAATGACTTATATCGACCAAAGCCAAATTAAAAGTAGCTTTACGCCATAGTACATTGAAAGCGAGCCCTTTTTGCTTAGCGAGGTACTCATGAGCACGCATAACACGGCATAAATGCGCCTCAAGGTCGGTTTCTCTTAAGTCGACTTCGATATTACCTGTACTACTGTTTGCGAAATATAAAATATCATCGACTAAAGTGCGAAGCTTTGTTACTGAGCTCTCTATGTGCTCGATTAAATAGTGTTGCTCTTCATCAAGTGATGATGATTTTAAAAGCTCTATAAAGCCATTTACTCCAGACATAGGTGTTCTTAGTTCATGGCTCATAGTGGCAATAAAACGACCTTTCGCCAACTGAGCTTGATGTGCAAGCTCCGTTGCTTTATTCAAATCTTCCTGCTGACGTTTGAGTATGCTGATATCAAGCAAAATACCATTCCAACGCACACCCTGCTTATTTTCGCGCTTATTAGTTTCTGCATTGGCAATAAAACGACACCAAATTTGCTGGCCTAGGTTGTTTATCCGAAACTCAATATCAATCATTTTGTTGAGTTTACTCGCTGCTTTAAAACTCTTTGCAATTTGCACTCGGTCTTCATCAACAATAAGCGGCGAAATACATCCCGTCATGCCGCGCTGGTTAATCATTCGCGAAGTAATCCCTAATAAACTCTGTGCACCTTTACTAATATAGGTATAACAACCCTCACCGTCATCGTAGTACTCATACTGAAATACACCTCCAGGTATTGTGTCCGTAATGGTTTGTAACAGTTGCTGTACAGATTGATTCTCACGCTGAAGGTGACGATGTTCAGTTACATCAGTGATCACCGTCATAATACCTGCAAATTCACCCCCTGAGCCCAAGTATGGCTTTTTGGTGTAAAGTAACTCCAGCTCTTTACCCGATTTATTCGTGTAATTTATATGCTGATTGATTACCTTGCCTGAATTTAAACTTTGCTCATTTTGCGAAATCAGTTTTTTTACGACTTTAATATCTCCGCGCAAATATTGGTTTTTTTCATCCCATAAGTGAGCAAAATTTTCTTTATAAGCTCTGTTCCACATAATACGCTTTTGGTGCTGATCTTGTATCACCACCATAGTGGGTAAGTCATCTATCAGTTTTTGGGTAAAATTAAGCTTACTTAAAGCCACTTCTTCAGCATCTTTGCGCTTTGCAATTTCACGATTAATGGTTAATCGCCAGCTAATAAAATAAATTACCGACACAGCAATCAAAATTAAAATGAGAATAGCTGTGGTATTAACAGTTTTACGGTCGTAACCACGTTCAATACTAAAAATGCCGTGACGACTAACAACATAGTTAAAATCATTGCTGGTCAATGTTTTAAATAGGCTGTCTAGCAGAGTCGCAAATTCTGAGAAGTGTTTATTCACTAAAAAATAAATAGGCTGGGTATAACGGTATTTTGGATTGATATAAAACTCACCAATATAAAATTGGTTTAGCTGATACGCCGCAATACTTTGCGGTAGTATCACCGCATCTATGTTGTCATTTCTCAATGCATAAAACAGCGTTTTGATTGAATCAAATGAGACTGTTTCGACTAATTCATTGGTCAATAGCTTTTGTTTAGGATCGGCGAACACCTCTAAGTAGCCAATTCGCTTGGTTTGACTAGCTCGTTTAGAGATTAACACCATCTCTAAACTATAGTGAGAAGGTAACGCAATTAACACACCTTCTTCTATTTTTGTGGGGTTCATAGTTGGAATTAAATCAATTTTATTAGCTAAAAAGAGCCTTTCTAGCTCTTGAGAGTTGGCAGCTGGTATATATTTAAATTGAAAATCACTTCGTTGTGCTAATAGTTCCAAAGTGTCGTTTAAATAGCCTTTTGCTTCGCCTATATTACTGGTTGCGTGAATTGGAAATAAGCCATCTACAAAAGAAAAAGTGAGTAAGTAATTATTATCTTCCACTTTGTCAATCTGATTGAAATCACGCTTAAATTGGCTATAAGCTTTTGCTGCTAAATACTCTTCACTGGCAGAGCTTTCCCATAGTTGTTTAGTTGTAGGAGAAATAGCAGCTAATACCGAATTAACCTGATTACGTAATGCCGTATTATTTTTATTAAACATAACATGCAGGGTTTCACTGGATAACCAAACTGGACTTACAACTTTCAGGTTTTCTTGGGAAAGGTTTTTAAGTTGGTGAGATAAAACCGAGTAATCACCCATAAACGCATCAAATGAGCCATCAGCTACTTTTTTAAAGGCGTCCTCTGGTTTTATAAAACGGTTGATAAATAGCGCACCATTTTCTACTAGATATTCACAGTGCGAACTCCCCGTAATACACACCCATCGCAGGCTAGCCAAATTTTTTAATGCATCATTCGCGATGGACTTATTCGCAACAATACCTCTTGGCGCTTCCATGAATGGCGTTGAGAATAAAAAGTGCTTTTTACGTTGTGAGGTTTTATTTAAGCCGACGGCAAAGTCAACATCACCAGCTTTAAGGGCATCTAAAAGCTCATCTAGGCTATCATAAACGCGGTATTCGAGATCAGCTTCGGCCAAACGAGCGATTTCATTACTGTAACCAACAATTACACCTGAGAACTGGCCATCAGCGTCGCGAGTATGGTAAGGGAAAAAGTTATAGTTAACGATACCCGCTTTGAGTTGTGTTGCAAACACATCACCAGAAAATGAAAGCGTAATAATAGAAAAGTAAAACAGAAGTAGTCTTATCAGAGCCTGACCATTTAAAAAAGCAATAACTAAATATATTCTAGCAGTGTAATTTGAATACACAATTATTGTTTATAGCTTGAAGTTGAAATTCATTTAGCCAAATTCTTACAATACCAATACACTGTATTATTAAAGCTTACACTCTACACAATTATGTGCTTAGCGAAAGATATCAGTGTTTTCCTGTAACTTTTTAGCTCTTAATACCCAACAGAACAATTCTCCATCAATTTTTTTGGGCGTAATATCAAAGGTTTCCCAGCTTGAGCTCATATTAGAAATGATTGCCTTTTGATCATCTTCGCTCCAAGAGGCTTCGATTTGCTCATTTATCCGTAATTTATAATTAGCAAGTTCCTCAATCAAACTCTCAACTTGATGAACAGCTACTTCCCTCCAGTTTACTATCATCGGAATAAAACTTTTTGCTAACTGCCCAAACCAATCTTGTTCAATTTCAGAGTTAAAATTAATTTGAACCTTTTTAAAATCTAATAACAGCTTCTCATTATTTTGTAGGAATTCATTTTGTTCTTTTGCCGTTGGCTTTTCTATTAGACGATAATTACTACAGAAATTAACAAAGTTTCTAACTTTATATGCGAGCCCATCTTGATTTACGAATTGTGAAAGTACTTTAATTCCTTGTTGGCAATCTTGGGTAATGAAAGAATTTCTATGATGAACTAAAGCAATCAGTTCGCCACCACTTTTAAGTACTCGATTAGCTTCAAGAAAAGAAAAGTTTAGATCTGAATATTCAATGCCAAATTGACTAATGAGGTAATCAAAAGATGAATCGTTAAAGTTTAACTTTTCACAACACATTTCACTGTAAAAATTGATGTTTTTTAGTGAAAGAGAAACTTTTTCATTGTCGTTAAAATGCTTAGTAGGATCTATATTCGCAGCATCAATTGCCGTAATTTCAAATTCATTTGGATATTGTTCAGCTAAAACAGCCAAGGCACCATTTCCGCAACCAATATCTAAAAGTTTGGCTGATGATTGAAATTCTCTAAAAATGGCATTCCAGAAATTTAAAACATCTCCTTGATAACCATCTTTGTGATTACTTTGGGCAAAACTGCTTAAAGTTTCAGTCGATAGCCAATATGAGTCCCAATGTTTCACACTTACTCCAAAAAAAGGTGGGCTTAAGCCCACCCCTCATATTGTTTTATTTAGAATGATTGACGGAAGCGAAGGTATGTAATACGTCCGTATGCGTCATATAAATCGAAGTTATAGTTACGACCGCCAAATGGGCTTAATTGCGGCTCTTTCTCAAAGGCATTTTGCATACCTAGAGAAATCTGCGTACCCGTAGACATGTTATATGTAACTTGCAAATCATGTGTTACCCAAGTTGCAATATTACCTGTCTTATCTAAAGAACCATCATCATTTTGAGTCACGTCTTCATATTGCTTACCAATTAAATTGATATTCCATACAAAGTCAAAGTCACTCCAAGTATACGTATTGTTAAGAACAGCACGGTCTTGAGGCTCACCTGGATCTTTAAGTGTATTACGGCCGCCATCTACAACGCTTTCAAACTGGTGACTCCATTGTAGAGTTTGCTTGAATGTACCCGCATCACCAAAATCAAACGTTGTATTCAAGTTCAAGTCTAAACCATTTATAGACCAGCTACCTTCGTTAGCATAACCTTGAGTGATTAAGTCGATACCACCATTGCTTAAGCGCTCTACACCTAAACCTGCAGGAATTGGGTCACCTGTTTGTTCACGGTTAAGAATAGTTGTTGCGCCAAAGAAACGGATCATATTTGATATTTCAATATCATAATAATCTGCAGAGAAGTTTAACCAATCTGTTGGTTGATAAGCTAAACCTATTGACGTTTGTTTAGATGTTTCAGAACCAATTTCTGGGTTAGCAAGCGTAACTGCGTTAACTTGAACGTCACAACCAGCTTCAAGACCAAAGTTTAGACAAGAAGGGTCATCGCTAACATTTGGGTTGTCAGGTGCTGGCTTAGCTGTCGTGATATCAAGTGTTGGAGCACGGAAGCCTTCCCCATAAGAAGCACGAAGAACTAAACCTTCCATTACATCGTATTTAAACGAGATTTTTGGCGAGAAATCACTACCGTAATCTGAATATTCATCATAACGGCCAGCAAGAGTCATCTCAAGATCATCCATTAACGGGAACAATGCTTCGAAGTAAGCACCTTTAACGTCACGAGAGCCACCCGCACTGTTACCTGATGAACCACCGACTTGACCAGCTTCTGAAAGTGAATCATAAGTATCTTGATACTCTTCTTTACGGTATTCTGCACCGACTACCGCTTGAATCATACCACCGCCAATTTCAATGACATCGAATGATGCTGACGCGAATAGCTCTTCTTGATTGAATTCACCAATACGAGAAGTAGTTACTTTAAGACCGCTTAAAAGCTCTTGATAATCGCTCTTCTCAGTATCCGTTGTAAAACGATCACCAAATGGGTCATTTAACATATAAGCGCCACTATCCATTGCAGCACGGGCATTACTACCCATTAAGTAGTTGCGACCGATTTCGTATGTTTTAGTTTTAGTCTTACGTGCACCAAAATCAACAAAAACATCACCAATTGAACCTTCAGCACCGAATAAGAAATCTGTAGACCAGTTATCTACGTTGTTATCACGGTTACCCAATGCAGCAAAGCGGTGACGGATTTGAACTAAACTTGGATCATCGCCATTGGCAATTTCACCAGCTCGTTTATCAGCCATATAGCTTGCAAATTCTGCATCGTAAAAAGGGCTATTTGGGTTAATAGGGTTGTTAGGGCTATCATCTGATAAGAAAGCTGCATCACCTGCATCATTCAAAGAAGGAGCATATCGACCAAATGATTTTGTTTTAGAAACAAGAGTATGCGAGAAGATTTTCCAATCGTCATTTATCTCATATTCTGCTTTTAGGAAAGCAGATTGGTTACCTGTTGATGCTTCATTAGCATTGGTTGCGTTGAAGTTATAACCACAGGCACCCGTAGAGCCATACATGAAGTTTTCTAAGCTGTCACATTCTTCTTGAGAAATGATAGATCTGTAACCAGCTTCTTTTAAAGCGTTCACACCAAAGCTAGATGCACCAGGTTGAACCCAAGGGTAATCGTGTTCATAAATAATATCGCGGCTATTCCAAGAAATACCACCAATCACTGATGCATTATCGCTTGATGAGCCGAAAACTACAGAGCCTTCCTCACGGTCACCACCTTCTTCAGGAAGACTTACATCGCCCGCACCTAGACGTACCTCAACACCATTAAAGTTTTTTCGAGTAATAATGTTGATTACACCCGCAATCGCATCAGAACCATAAACAGCTGAAGCACCATCAGATAAAATCTCGATACGCTCTACAGCAGCCATAGGGATTGAGTTTAAGTCTTGAGAATTACCAGTTGATGGTGATTTAGGAAGACGACGACCATCTACAAGGATTAAAGAGCGAGATGCGCCTAAACCACGTAAGTTAACTTGCGAAACACCTTGAGCTGAACTACCAGATTGAGGTCGGAATGAACCTGCTGAGTTAAAGCTTGTATTACGGATCAAATCAGAAACTGAAGTTTGACCTGAAAAGTCGATTGAAGCACGGTCAATAACTGTTACAGGAATTGAGCCTTCTAAGTCAGTTCGTTTAATACGTGAACCTGTTACGGCGATACGTTCAACTTCTTCTACACCTTTATCATCAGCAGCATAGCTCGTTGCTGAAAATGCAGCAGTTGACGCTGCACCAAAAGCAATCGCTAAGCGAACTGCTTTTGAAACTTGATTATTTAACATTTGATTCTCCCTGGTCATATCCATGTTATGACTTTATTAATTTATTTTAACCCTTAAAGAGGTACTAGTACCCTATAAGGGAATTAAATACTAATATCAGGGACAACTTTTGGTCAACAGTTTTTTAACCTTTGTTTTTTAATGTAAAATCCAGTAATTCGTTATATCTAAAAATACTCCCAAAACCATTCATACACCATTAACCGCTATTTTAAAAATAGGGACAAACTAATTTTAAAATAACCGACACAGCCTTTTTAACACAATAAAAAAACCATTAAAGCTCTAAAAGATAGTTCCAAAAAACAAAACCAATAAGCTTTCGTTTTTGCGAAAACAACAACACTATTTACTGGGAACTTTATTCGATAACTTAAAGATTTTTCTTAGAAAGAACGACTGTTTGCACAAAATCAGACTAAGACAAAAGGTTTGTAATTAAGTTTTTGCAAACCGAAGCACAGCGGTTTTAACAACAACTAATATTGATGAATCCATTTTTAAGTATTGAGAAACGAGAATTAAACAAAAAAAACCCCGCGATGTCGCGGGGTTTTATTGCTTATACTAATTTGTTTTCAAAGTTTAGAATTTTTGTTCTAAACGAAGGTACATTGAACGACCTGTTTGATCGTATAATGACCAGCTTGAATCACGGTAGTCACGGAAGCCGTCATACCAAGAAGGAGCTTTCTTATCAAATACGTTGTTAACACCTACAGAAATTTTAGTATTTGTTGGTGCAGTGTATGTGAACTGAGCATTATGCTTGAAGTATGAAGGTACATCAGCAAGGTAATCAACACCCCACTCTTCATTACCAGACTCTTGTGCACCTACGTAGAACATAGTCCAAGACGCACTGTAGTCTTCATAAGAGTAGCTAACACCTAAATCAGCTTTCCAATCTGGGTAATCTTGAAGACCTGCATAATCAAATGGTTCTGCATCTTTGTCAGCTTTCTCTTCAAATTCCATAACTTTAGAAACGTTTAGCATAACACCGAAGTCACCGAAGCTAGTTTCATGCTTGTAACGAGTTGAGAAGTCGATACCAGACGTTTGTAGTGATGCTTTATTGATATAACCTGTGTAGATGTAATCAATTTGACCATTACCATTAGCACGGTCGATAGCATCTGGCGTAGAACCTAAACCACCCTCTTCTTGTTCAATACGTAGAAGCTCAGTAGTGCTTACGTCATCAATACGGTTCTCGTAGCTGATATCGTAGTAAGTTAATTCTACGGCTAAACCATCAACGATATCCCATACGAAACCAAGAGTCGTAGAATCACCTGTTTCTTCAGTAAGGTTTGCATTACCACCGAACCATGTCGCTACTTGCTCACCAGCGTCAGAACAGTAACCTTCTAGTGCTTGACCTGGGTTAGCATCACACCATGCTGTATCACGAACAGTTGGGAAACTTAATGCATAAGACTGGAACATTTCGCCCATGTTAGGAGCACGGAAAGACTCACCCCAAGAACCACGGATTAATAATGTTTCAGTTGGACGCCAAGTAACACCTACTTTTGGAACAACTTTATCGAATGTAGTGCTCTTTTCACCAAGGTTTGTCATACCAGACTGTTCGTATTTCTCATAACGACCAGCAACTGTTACATCAATTTCGTATGGTAAGCTTGCTTGGATTTCCATGTAAGCAGCAGTACGGTCACGAGTTGCATACACGTCATCACCGCCTGAACCACCAGAGATGAAACCATTTGCAGATTCAGGATCAGATACTTGAGTGAAATCAATTTCTTCAAATTCAGCACCAACAACACCAGCAATAACGAAGTCACCGTTATCAACAAAAGTAGTAGACACTAAACCATCAATTTGTTGACTTTCGTAACGACCTTCATAAGTACCAGTGTGCGCTGCATATTGGTATAAATCAGTTAATTGAGTGTTCCACTCATCGTAGCTCATACCAGTAGTATTAAGAATATCGTACTCACCAGAATCAATCGCGTTTTGTAACATTACGTCGTTAACTAGGTTACTACCGAAAACGTTTGTTTTAGAAATGCTATTTTGGTAGTTGATTTCCCAATCAAGGCCATTGCCAATATCAGTGAAACCTTCAAGACCTAGTACGATATCAGTTGTAACAACTTCTGTTTTAGTGTCACGGTTACCAATTGGTACAGAGCGCATGTAAAGACGGATGTCTTCGCCTTCTGGGTTATACTGGTTGTCAGCGTCCATCCATACAGCACCCGTAGATACTGGAGTACCAGCATAACGTGAATTTGTTTCGTTGAAACTTGCCATTGCACGGCCAACAAAACGGATGTTATCAGTTAGTTCATAGTTAAAGTTTGTTAAGAATGAGTTATTTTCTACGTCTGGGTAGAATTTTGTAACGTTACCGTAGTTATATAAACAACCGCCAACGCCATTTTCATCCATAGCATTCACTACGTCAGCTGTTTGATCACATAACTCTGGGTTTGAGATGTAGCTACCTGCACCACCAATTCGATAGTTTGGTACATGGCTATAACCACTGTACGCACCGTACGTAGGATCGTCCATCGCCCAAATTTCTTTGTCGAAGATTGCGTTGTCACGTGAGTTCTCATACGTGAAAATGATATTACCTTTTTCAGATGTATAACCTGAAGTAATTGAGAAAGTTTTGCTTTCGCCACCTTCTACTTTAGGTACCTCGTAATCGTATTTAACGCTAACGCCATCAAAATCTTTCTTTGTGATGATATTGATTACACCAGCAACTGCAGATGAACCATAAACAGCTGATGCGCCATCACGAAGGATTTCAACACGCTCAACAACTGCCATTGGGATAATTGAAGTATCTGCTGATGAACCTGAAGATGAACTTGTACCAGGCATACGACGACCGTCTAATAATACAAGTGTCGCATCAGAACCCAGGCCACGTAAGTTGATGTTAGAAGATGCTGCACCACCTGCGCCGTAACCAGATACACCCTTCCAAGAACCGAAAGAGTTAGAAGCAAGGTTATTTAAAACGTCAGCAACTGTAGGCTCACCTGAAAGGCTAATTTCTGCAGCTGATAAAACAGTTACTGGAGAGCTGTTTTCAAGGTCTACTTGTTTGATGCGTGAACCTGTAACTTGAATACGTTCAACTTTTTCTGCGTTTTCTTCGTCTGCTGCAAATGAGCTTGCAGAAAATGCAGCAGTAGAAGCTGCACCAAAAGCAACCGCTAAGCGAACAGCTTTTGAAACTTTATTATTTAACATTTGATTCTCCCTGGTCCATGTTATTCATGGAATATTTATAGTTATTCAAAATAAATGCATATTACACAGTCATTTTGAGCCATGATAATAATACTCGCGACTCTCAAAGGTCAACACTTCAGTAACGCAAAAGTTCAACTTTTAACAATAAATATAAGAACACCCAAAATAAAAAAACAACATTAACACCTTTAAATCCCTTGAATTACAAAGAGCATGACAGTGTTTACAACAAGTTATAAAAGAATTTAAAAATCCACATTTCTGGCATTAATATAGGTACAAGCACAAAACCAACCAATTAATTGCAATAAAAGCAATAATTAAAGCTTTGTTGTTTTAGATTTTTTATCTGGTAAAAAATAAAAATAAAAAAATAAACACCCAGTAATTACGGTCAATTCACAATTAAACAGGTCAAATTAAAGGGTAATGATAAAATCAAGACTTAAAAATGCAAAAGTTAATAGAATGAACATTCTATTAACCACAAACAGAAAGACAACTTAACCAACAATTTACAACACCTCCTTATTTACTAGGGTAAACATTGGATCCAGTTATATATTCGGTACATGTTCACTTGAAAAAAATGTAACAATCAGCAATAGTTAGATTGTTAAAACAACAAGGAAAAACCATGATTAAACAATTATTACTAATTACATTTACTTTTTGCTCACTTTCTTCGTATGCAAAAATAAATGAACTCCCAGAAGAGTTTTCTGACTTTAGTCTCAATCGTGACATTAAAGTCTCGTACGAGGATCTCGATAAGCTACTTGAAATGACCGTAATAGATATGGGGAAATCAGATCGAAGTTCTCGTAAATCTCAATCCTCTATTGGCACACGCATGAAATCCCACAAAAATAATGATACTGCGCTTGAAGCCAATCGTTTTTTCTTCGAAGGGGTTGTTAAATCAGACATAAAAGATGGATTTCACAAAATTAGGCTTAGCCTAGAAAAGGTACCGAGTGAAGTGTCATTAAACGATTTAAGCCTTGATGAACAATTGGCATATTGGCTTAACCTATATAATACAGCGATGGTTGAAAAGTTAATTGAACACTACCCTGTTCGTGATACGGAAGATCTTCTTTTTGGTGATGACTCAATTTTAGAAGATGAGTTTTTAACCGTTGCCGGTTACAAACTTTCACTCAATGATATTCAACATAAAATTGTTTTTGAAAAATTCGGTAAAAAGAAGCCAATTGTTATGTATGGCTTTTATCAAGGTAACATTGGTAGCCCAAACCTTCGAGATGAAGCGTATAAAGGTAGCAAGGTTTACCATCAACTTGTTGAAAATGGTGAAGAGTTTGTAAACTCAAATCGAGGCATGCAAATTAAGCGTAAAAACCGCCTTTATGTGTCTAAGTATTATGAACAAGCTGAGTCTTTATTTTCAGATTTCGAAAATGACTTACGTGAGCACTTAGAAGACTATGCTGAAGGTCAAATGAAAAGCGATGTTAAATACGCCAAGCGCTTCAAAATTGATATTGAAGATTGGAGTATCACTGATTTATATGGCACCGACCGTGATTATGGCGGTTCTGCATCAACTAACCCTGCGGCAATGCTAAATGCTGTTGTAAGCAACTCTGCAGTACCTATCGGCCCTGAAGGTAGTGGCGCTGGTATTGGGGCAGTAAACGTTAGTCACATTACTGATTCAATTATGATGCGCACCATGGATTTTGGTCGTTTTTCTCCTGAAATGTTAGAAAAAATCAAAAAACTTAATTTAAAGCGCCAAGACAACAGTGGCTCTGTTGAGATTAAGGATCTTGATTCAAAGAATTAAAATAAGATAGCCACTCGTCAAAAGAATGTGATGGGTGGCTTTTTCTGAACAGGGAGTTCGCTATGCTTAAACCACTCTTATTAATTACCACAATTTTCTTTACTGCATACTCATCAGCAAAACTAGACACTCTACCAGAAGAATTTGCCGATTTCGGCTTAGATAATGATTTAACAATATCTTATGGTGATTTAGATCAGTTGCTTAAAATCACTGTTATTGACTTAGGCCGCTCAGACCGAGGTTTTCGAAAAGGCCAATCAAGCATTGGGACACGCACCCGAGCACATAAAAATAACGATACTGCTTTAGAAGCAAACCGTTTTTATTATGAAGAAGTTGTAAAGGCAAACCTGAAAACTGGTTTTA
The DNA here is from genome assembly GCF_011806445.1 of Pseudoalteromonas sp. HF66. Lineage (NCBI taxonomy): Bacteria > Pseudomonadati > Pseudomonadota > Gammaproteobacteria > Alteromonadales > Pseudoalteromonadaceae > Pseudoalteromonas > Pseudoalteromonas sp. HF66. Next base: position 24,079 of record NZ_JAATOU010000018.1, on the reverse strand, counting down.
GAAAAATACGTCTGAGCCTTGAACAAGTTCCTGAACAAATCCCTCTTAATGAGCTCGTCCTATCTGAGCAACTCGCTTATTGGCTAAATTTATATACCACAGCATTATTAGAGAAACTCATTGAGCACTACCCTATCTTCAGTACTGAAGATTTATTATTTGGTGATAATTCATTACTTGATGAGGAATTTATTACTGTTATGGGACATAGCCTGTCTTTAAATGACATACAACACAACATTGTCTTTAAAAAGTTTGGCAAAAGTAAACCGATTGTAATGTACGGCTTTCATCAAGGGAATATCGGCAGCCCAAATCTTCGCCCAGAAGCCTATGTAGGAAGCAAAGTGTATTACCAACTAGCAGACAATGGTGAGGAATTTGTTAATTCTAACCGAGGTATGCAAATTAAAGGGAAAGATAGGCTTTACATATCCGTCTACTACCAGCAAACAGAAGCCTTGTTTGACGACTTTGAACAAGATTTAAAGTCTCATATTGAACACTATACTAATGGCTCTTTAAAAGATGCTGTAGAGTCATCTAAAGGGTTTAAGCTTACAATAGATGATTGGCATATCGTGGATTTATATCGCACGCATAGAGCCTATGGAGCCTCTGCAGCTATTAACAGGGCTCCGTTAGAAGGTATAGGTGGAATAACATATGGATATCGTGCAGCAGACGGAAGCTATATCACCGATCCCTTAACGAAGCGGCTAGCTCAATTTGGTCGATATCCACCACAAGTTTGGAAGAAAATTCGCAAGCTTTATAAACAAAGAGAACGCATTAAAGGTACAGTAGAAATCAAAGACCTTGATGTAAATCAAGAGTAATATTTTACTTTACTGTACGCCCTGTTAACATAAAGCAAAAACAGGGTGTACGAGTGAATAATACATTGCAAAGAGCTTTGCACGCATTTAATCAACAACAATATGTGCAGGCATTACAACTCCTTTCTTTACATACAAATAAAACCGCTGATTGGTATACATTGAATAGCTTATGTTTATCAGCTGTAAACAAAACTATTGAAGCAGAGCAGTGTTATTTAAAAGGCCTTAGCCAATTTAGTAATCATGTTGGCCTTTTAGACAACTACACCAATCTACTTTGTAAACAAAAAAAGTATGCAGAGTGTATTCAGTTTTGTGAATACAACACAGCTTCTTTGTCACTCGAAAAGCCACGACTTAATTATATCGAAAGTCTAATTAACCAAGACGAATTACTGAAGGCTGAGCTGTTTATTAACGAAAGATCCCCTTCGCAAACTTCATTAGTTCGATATCACTGGCTCGCTCTAGAGCTTTTCGAGCGATTGGGTGATTTACAACGTATCGAAGACTATTTTCAAACAAAATTACCAGCCCAATTAAAGGGGCAATTTCATTTCGTTTATAAAGAAGCGTGTAATTATCGTAATTTGGGTAAATTTGACAAAGCATTGGAGCTTTTGAAAATGCTTTTAAAACAGCAACCAAGTGCTGAATTACATTATATAGTTGGTTGTACACATTATGATTTACAACAATATGAACATGCACAAGCTCACCTCAAGGCATGCTTAGAGCTTGCTCCTAACTATGTACCTGCACATGAAAGTCTTAATAAGCTCTACTGGGAACACTCACAAAACCAGTTGATGAGTTCATATGCCCATACTTTTAAAAACTATGATGCTAACCCTGTTTTAATCCATTCTCAAATTGGTCAATTGCTGCAATTAGACAAGTTAGAAGAAGCGTTACTTATAAGTAGTAAAGCAACACAAAGCCATCCGCAGAACTTAGATTTACTTCATGCCCATAGTATTCTTCTTGATAAAACAGGAGAAGCAGAAAAAGCATTTTCACTCCTTCAGCAACTAGTCAAAGCAGCCCCACAAAATGCTCGTTACTGTATTGATTTAGCAAACTTTTACATACAACAAGGCGATTACAGCTCAGCGATCTCTCATTTAGAAACCGCAGTAAAATTTAATCCTAATAACCAAGAGCTTTGGGCATATTTAAGTATTGCTTGGCGACTATCAAATAATGATAAATATCATTGGTTAACTAACCTTGATAAATTCGTTAAGGTAATGGAGCTTCCTGCCCCGCATGGTTTTAAAACGTATGGCGATTTCAATAAACAACTGCAAGAGCTAATGATTGGCCTACACACCAATAAACTACAACCATTAGATCAAAGTGTGCGCAGTGGCAGTCAAACGCAGGGTCACCTGTTGCACCGCTCTAATCAACTCATTGATTTATTTAAGTCATCAATGACGACATGCATAAACCAATATCTGCAGCAGCTGCCAGAAGATGCTAACCATCCTCTATTGGCACGTAACCATCAACGCTTTGTTGCCAAAGGTAGTTGGTCTGTCAAACTAGAACAAGGTGGTTTTCATGCTAACCATATTCACCCACAAGGTTGGTTATCGGCTCCGAGCTATATTTCTATTCCTGATGAAATGAGTAAAGATGATCCGACTAAAAATGGTTGGTTAAAACTGGGGGAAACAAGTCTTAACTTAGGTGATCGAGAATCTATTGCTCGTGAAATATGCCCAGAAGAAGGTCATATTATTATTTTCCCTAGCTATATTTGGCATGGCACTTACCAACTCAAAAGTAAGAGTCCTAGGCTAACAATTCCTTGCGATATCATGCCCTTAAAATAGTGAAAAAAAAGACCATCAAACTGATGGTCTTTTCCTCTAATTAGCTGTTATCTATTTAAAAGCGCTTTTGCATCTAAATAGGATTTCTCATCAGCCTGTATATGCTTTAGATAATTTACAAAACGACCTGACGAAGACTTATAAAGTGGTTTTCTAACCTGCCAGACACTCGCTGTACTTACAGTGCCAGATTTATTATGAAACCGCTGGGCTTCATCAGAGTATTCTAGCCCTAAAAAACTAAACAACTGTTCTAACACTTGCTCAGGTGAGCAAACGAGCTGGTCGTAATTCAGAGTAAAAATATCATCGCCAAAACGCGACTGCCAATGTGACTTAATTCGTTGTTGCTGCTCGTAATGATGCAATGTATCGTTTAGCGATACAGCATAATTTAAACTTGGACCTAAATGCTGGAAAAAAGCTGATAAGCTATTGTCTTTAATATCTCGCTCTGTCCAGATAATCTTAGCTTTTGGATATAGCTGCTTGATAATGTCTAAGTAAAGGTAATTTTCAGGGCGTTTATCTGTTACATAAAGCGCACCTTCAGCTCTTAAGGTTAATTGTTCTTTATAACCATCAATAAATTCAGGCTCTTTAGCCTTATTAGCAAGAGCCTTTTCATCGCCAATTAAATTGAATAACGATGAATGTAAATAGGCAATTTCACCACCTGCCGCTATTTGCTCGTTAGAGCTGATGATTTGTTCAATTAGTGTTGAGCCAGAACGAAACATACCGCAAATTATAATTGGTGTTATTGAGCTATTCGCTTCTTGCAGAACAATATTACGAGCTAAGGTGTAGTCAGTAATCTTCTCAACAGATTGGCGATCATAGGCTGGTAAATACTTTTTATTGTAATGATTAGCTTTTACATAATAATGCCAAGCTTGCTGATAATTTTTGCAATCATTAAATACTTTACCAAGTGCATAATAAATATCAGCACACGCTATATCATCTGATTCCCGCTGTAATATGGCTAAGCTTGCTCGTTCATAGTCAATTGCATCGCGTTCAGTGAAGGTTTCAATATCGGCCAATCTTGCTTGAGCCATCGCATTAAATGCATCTATTTTTAAAACCTGTTGAAATCCCTTCTTAGCCTTGTCTTTATCACCGAGTTGTTCATAAATATTTGCCAATGCAAAGTGGGCTTGCAGATTATTACTATCAGCACTAATTGCCTGTTCTAAATACTTTATTGCTGAATCTGGCTGATGTAGTTGATCATTATGGACAAAAGAGATTTCGATTAAAGCAGGTACTTTAAACTGCTCAGACAAAACCCTCGCTTGATCTAGATAAGTTAATGCTGCATCTGCGTTATCAAGCTTTCTTTCTATTTTACCTAGCTGAAAACAAATATCAGCTTGCTGCGGGTTTGTCTCATATAAAGGTAATAGCGCGTTTTTTGCAATTTCTAGCTCACCACAACTTAAACTTAATTGTACTAGGGTCAGTACGTAATCAAACTTTGTAGGAGCAATTGATACCAGTTGCTGGCAATAAGAAATGGCTGTTTCAGTGTCTTGTTGCTGCATAGCAACTTTAAAGAGAATCTGTAACGCTTTTTCAGCAAACTCACTGTTATGTGTTAACGGTTTTAATAATTCTATCCCCTGGCTAACTTTACCTTGCTGAAGTAAAGCAACAGCTTGGGTAAACGTGTGTTGTTCTGATGTCATTGTTTCCCCATAAAAAAAGCTTCCCCATAAAAAAAGCGAGCCGAAGCTCGCTTTATCATACATTAATTAATTCAAATTAGAATTTTAATGAAACGCTTGCGTGGAAGTAACGACCAAGTGTGTCGTAGTAACCAGCTACTGCGTTACCATTTGTAGATAATGTACCGCCTACTAATGGTGGCTCTCTATCTAATACGTTATTCACACCAACAAGAACACGAGTGTAATCATTGATTGTGAATGAACCCTTAAGGTCAAGGTAGCTTTGTGAACCGATACCGTCTTGAACTAATGTGTCAGAACCAGTGTAATCATTCACGCCACTAAAGAAGCGCCATTTAGCTGTCGCTTTCCACCAGCTGCCAGTGTCGTAGCTTGCGCTAAGAACATGACGCCATTCTGGTTGTGGGAAACAGCCATTGTCTAGTGTATCAACACAATCATACGGTTCACTTACACCTGGAATATCTTCATATTCTTTAGTCATCATGTAAGTACCGATTAGGCTAGTCGAAAGTGTACCACCGCCAATTTCCATGTCGTAGTTAGCACTTAAATCGATACCTTCAAAGTGAATGTTACCTAAGTTAGTGTTAGTTGCAACAACTTGACCAGAACCAACCCATAAGCTACCGCTACCAGGTGTACGTTCAATCTTATCACAGAACTGTGCATCGCCTGTTAGACCACATTGACGAACGATTAACTCAGGGTCAATTGCACCGATTGCGTCTTCAAGGTCGATATCCCAGTAGTCGATTGAGAAGTTGAAATCTTCAAATGGGTTACCAACAACACCTAGGGTGATTGTGTCTGCAATTTCAGGACGAAGTTCTGGGTTACCACCGAAGAAACCGTTGTACTGATCCGCAGGGCTCTTACCGATGCTACCATACTGAGAAGCTGAAACACCTGTGTTTGCACAAGCTGATTGGCTAAGTTCTGGAGTTGCAGTCGCACATGGATCTACACCACCCCATAAGCCACGGCTTTGTTGAGCAAATAATTCACCATTGTTTGCTGAACGTACTGCACGGTTGTAGCTTGAACGGATTTTCCAGTTTTCAGTTACATCCCAGTTCATTGCTACTTTATAAGTAGGCTCTGAACCTGAAGTGCTGTAATCAGACCAACGATAGCCTAAGTCGATTAATAGGCTTTCAACACCAGTGATGCCTTCAACGATTGGTAAGCTTAACTCACCGAAGAATTCTGTTACATCGTACTCACCGTTAAGGCTCTTAGTTGGACCACCTTGACCAAGTAGTAGACCTTGCGCGTAAACTTCATCCGCTGTACGGCCGAATGTCTCTTCGCGGTACTCAGCACCAAATACTGCTGCAATTGGGTAATCAGAAGAAGGTAGACCAAATTCAAATTCACCTGTTACGAAACCACTTACGATAAACTGTTCTGTTACACCGTTAAGGATCGCAGTACCTGTTAGTGCACCAGCTGCTTCAGCTGAAACACCTTGGTAAGTAAATACTTCATATGGAATACAACCTGAAGTTGCCGCACAATCTTCACCATTTGCAGAAAGAGCTGTACTGATACGTGGACCGAAGAAGTCATTTTCGTATGCAGAAGATGAAGAAGTTGAACCATATTGCATGAACGCTTCATATGACCAAAGGTCACTAATTTCACCTTTACTACCTAATACTAAACGGAATGAGCTATGCTCAAGTTGGTTAACACGAGGACCACCTTCAACGTTACGTTTACCGATGTAAGTTGCAAATTGGTCACCTGAAGTTAAACCGAAACGGTCAGTTAGGTTTTGACGCTGTGCATCAGTTAGTAATGGGCTATCATAATCCATTACATAATTTTCGTTGAAGAACGTACCAGATTCTGCGATTTGTGCAGAAGTACGGTCACGCATGAACATAGCTTCAATGAACGGGTGGAAGTTATCATTTACTTCATAGTTAGCAAATAAACCAAGTGTATGACGTTCATCTGGACGCATAAAGTGGTTAACTGGCGCATAGTTATATAGGTTGCCGCTTGAAGGAATGAAGCTGCTATCAGTACCTAGTGTCCAGTAATCGTAATCATCCCAATTGAAGCCACCAGCATCTGTAACACCAGCGATATAGAAGTTAGGAACAACTGCGTTACCAGAACCACCACATGAAGTACCTGTAGAAGATAATGCACAAGATGAGTAATCACGTGAACCTTGACGTAATTCGTTTTGTTTGTTGTAAGTAAAATAACCTACAGCATGACCTTTACCGCTATCGAATGAACCACCTAGCGTAGCAGAGAAATCAAACGATGAACCATCAAAACCAGTGTTACCGCTTTCGTATTCAAAACCTTTTTCATCCATTAAACCTTGGATGTACTCGTTATCGTTATCATGTTGATAAGCTGTTGAGCCTAAGTTTACTTCGAAACCTTCGAATTGATCGTCCATTACGAAGTTTACAACACCCGCTACTGCGTCAGCACCATAAGTTGATGAACCACCACCAGTCATAACATCAACACGTTTGATAAGTGCTGCTGGGATTTGGTTGATATCTGCAGATTGGCTATAGATACCACCTGCTTGCATACGACGACCATTGATAAGTACTAAGGTACGTTGTGAGCCCATACCACGTAAATCAAGAGTAGCAGTACCAGAAGCACCATTTGATTGGAATGCAGTACTTGAAGCTTCAAGTTGAGGCAAGCTGTTCATCATGTCTTCAACACGAGTAAAACCAGCAACTTCGATATCTTCAGCTGTTGTAACTTGTACTGGGCTTGCAGTCTCAATATCAGTACGTTTGATACGTGAACCTGTAACTTCAATACGTTCAACTTTTTCTACTGCTTCTTCTTCTGCAGCATAAGAGTTTACAGAAAACGCAGCTGTTGAAGCTGTACCAAAAGCAAGCGCTAAGCGAACTGCTTTTGAAACTTTATTATTTAACATTTGATTCTCCCTGGACCACTATGTTGTGGCTATATTTAGCATAAGCTTGTTTATTATTTGTATCGCATCAGGACTGCGACAAACAAATAATAAACAAATAAAACAAAATATCCAGCTCTTTATTTACAATTTTTTAATGAAGCAGCAAAAAGTTTACTTTTTCTGTTTTTGTGAACAAAAAACAGCCAAATAAGCATTTAAACCTGTCCACTTGATCATTCATCGCAATAAAGAATCAAAAAAATGTTAATTTTTTTAAAAAAGCTGTATTTGACGGTCACTTAGAGATGAAACTATAGTACCCAAATCAACAACAATCATTTCAGCTATTGGCAGCAATTGTTTATTAACATAAATGCTATAATCATAATTATGCTCACCTATGTAGTACTCTGCACCACTAGGGGTGTAAACGTATTCAATTATTTGACCACGCTGAAACGCCAGGTGGGGATTGTCAGCTAAATGCTGTTTCGCAGCTTTTACATGGGGAGGGATGTTTTTTTGATAATCAGTTAAATGCTGACCTAAACGCTTACGATAGATAAGGCTTGAATCAAACTCACCCGCATAGAGTTTTTTAACATACCTATCAAAGGCTTGCACTATTAATTGTGGACTGTAATTTTCTGAAAATAAAATCTCAAATAATTCTGTCTGAAACTTATGAGCAAGCTCTGTCCAATCACTTCTCACAGTTTCCATGCCTTTAAAGACTAATTTTGAAGCGCCATTTTTTTCAACTTTTCCTACATAGCGCTTTTTAGAACCTGTTGTTTTTCCTCTAATTGTAGGCATAAAAAATGGGCTATAGTGGGTTTCGAACTCAATTTCCAAGAAACTGTCTATTTTATAATCTTGTAATAATTTAATTTGCCAACATTTGTTAATTTTTTTTGCCAGTTTCGTACCGATTTCATTACAGTCATGCGAATTTAGATCATCATCAAGCCTTACAAAGGTCGAATCTGTATCACCATAAATGACTTCGTAGCCCCACTCTTCTATCCACTGCTTGGTGGTTTGCATAATTTCATGACCACGTAAAGTGATAGAGCTAGACAATCGAGGATCATAAAAGCGACAACCTTTTGAACCAAGTACACCATATAAACTATTCATAATGATTTTAATCGCCTGTGAGAGCATAGGCTGATCTTTGTCTTTGGCTATTTGTCTTGTCGCTGCAAGTTCACGGATCAGTTCAGGCAGGTGGTGTTCAGTGCGTGAAAACTGTGCTTGGTTAAATCCTTCGATTGCATTATCTGGCTTTTTTAATCCCTCTATAAGCCCAAGAGGATCTATACAAAAGGTCCTCATGATCGATGGATATAAGCTTTTATAATCAAGCACAAGTATATTCTGATACAAGCCTGGCTGCGATGACATAACATAACCACCTGGGCTGTCAAAGCTTAGCCCGTGATCTCCTAAATTCGGGGCAACATAGCCACTTCTATGTAACAGTGGTAAATAGAGATTAGTAAAGGCAGCAACTGAACCCCCCATTCTCTCTAATTCGAGGCCTGTGAGCTGGCTTCTTACAACCGCAAAGTCGAGCAGTTTAAGCTTCTCAAAGATGCGTAGTACCAATATACAATCTTGTCTGTTGTAGTTAGCAAGCGAAAGCTTCTCTTCATTAAACTGACGAATAATCTCTTCAAGGCGATTATCAGTGCTAATCAGCTTTTCTTCGCCAAGTTCGATGCTTGCTACATTGGCAAGGCTAAAACTGTCGTAATGATAAGTGGCATTTTTTAAGGTATCAATACCATCAACCACAACGCGACCAGGTATTGTAATGCGGGTAAAGTTTCCCTCACGCAAACGCATTTTTTCTTTATTACGCCCAAGCTTTAGTGAAATACCTAGTGCCTCAGCCCTTGCATGAAGTACACTAAAGTCAAATTCAATAACGTTCCAGCCAATCAATACATCTGGGTCAATTCGCTGAATTTCAGTCTCAAACTGAGAAAGCAGGTCAATTTCATCTTCACACCAGTTAATTTGATAATCTAATTCGGCAGTAGGTTCTGGGCGTCCTATCATTAACACTTTGTCTATGCCGTCTCCGACTAAGCCAATAGAAAATAGTACGCCATCACCATTACACTCTATATCAATAGAAACGAGCTTAAAATTAGGTTTAAATTCATTGTTTGGTTTTAATTTTGCTTTCTTTAGCAGTCTAAAATCGTTTCGTGTATGAATTTCACCTTTAACCCATACAGAGCCTTTTATAAAACGTTCCATCAAAAATCTATCAATTGGCCTAACATCATCTTCAAACGTCACTATTTGTGAACTTTTTAAAATTTTGATGGCACGGTAATAGTCTTTTAATGAATTAAAATAACAACAGATCACCGATTGATTTTGAAAGTTTTTTAATTTTGCATCTGCAAAACGAACATAAATGTTTTGACTTTGCAAAAGCCTTTCTGCAGCAGACACTTGATTGTCAGGGATGAAAAACACCACTTCTTGCTGTTCAACGAGCACTTTTAATGGGCCGTGTTTACACCACAACCAAAACACAAAAGTAACCCCTGTTGAGCTATCGAAGGCCTCTTTTGAAAGGATAAAACCTGTATCTGTAACCATTTACTTCAAATATCTATCACGGTAGAGGTATAGTACACCCTAACTATAAAAAATTATAAGAGCCAATTATGAGCCCAATTAATGCAATTAAAAGCGCAAAAACACTCGTTGCTACTGAACCACATAAGGCTAAAGCTTTGTTGCTAGACATACTCAAACAACACCCTGAATATCATGATGGCTGGGCATTACTCGCTGAAACTCACAAAATGCTGCAAGAGCACGAACAACAGCAAAGTGCTTTAAAACAATATGAGATGATTTTTTGGTTTAACAAACAATTAGAAACGGCTAAACAACAGTTAAATAACCATAACCCTCGCCAAGCAGAGCAAATCACTAAGCAACTACTACAACTCGTGCCTAATGAGTATAGAGCACTTCAAACGCTGGCTGATATCGCACTAAAGGTGGGAGATAGCAAAGCGTACTTGGACATATCAAAACATAACCTCGAGAACAACTCGCAAAAACAAGCAGTCCTAGAAAACTACTGCCAAGCCTTACTCAATACCAAGCAATTTGAAGAGTTACTCACATTTTATCGCACATCGATCCCCTCTCCTACTTTATTTATTGAGAGTTTAATTGCTATCGCTCATGTAAAAATGATGCAATTTGATAAAGCAAAGGCCATCTATAACAAGTTACTCGATGCAAACTATTACGCAGCCCATTGCCACCTTCGACTTGGTAACATAGAAAAAATCAAAGGTGATACTGAACTTGCTATAACGCACTATAAACAAGCACTCCAACTAGATAACAGACTAGGTGAGGCCTATTGGAATTTAGCTAATTTAAAAACATATACATTTAATAATAGGGATATAGACAGTTTAGTAGAACAAACACAATCTGCTGTTCAAAACCTCAACAGTGCTCAACTTTACTTTGCTCTCGCCAAAGCCTATGAACAATGCCACAACTACGAACTCTCATTTAAGACATTAGAAAAAGCAAACAAAATTCAAAAAGCACTAACACCATACAAGCCAAGCAACTTTACTTTTCGTTGTAAAAAATATTTAACTCAAAGATCTATTAATAATCTTACATCTAATGAATCGCTACAGCTGATTTTTATCGTCAGCTTACCGCGAAGTGGCTCTACCTTAGTTGAGCAAATTTTAGCAAGTCACCCTGATGTTGATGCAAGTTACGAGCTCACAGAAATAAATGCAATCGCTCGAGAGTTAGAAAGTAAAAAACTCTCAGATGTTCCTTATGGCCTTGATAAGCTAACTGATAAAGATAAAGCACACTACGCTGATAGATACCTAAAATTTATTGCTCCTTTACGTGGAAAAAACAATATATTTATCGATAAGCAACCAGTGAACTTTCATCATATCGCGTTAATTAAAACGCTCTTCCCAAATGCGAAGATACTCGAAGTAACGAGAGATAAAGCCGCAACTGCGTGGAGTTTATACAAACACTCTTTCTCTGAGGGTCACGCCTATAGCTACGACTTTACATCTCTTGCAGAATATATAAATGATTACACTGATTTAATGTCGCACTGGCATTGCTTATATCCTGACGAAATATTTAAAGTCGACTATCAAAATCTTGTTAATGATTTTTCCAACACCGTGAGTGAGTTACTAACTTACTGCGATTTAGAAATGCATGAAAGCTGCATGAGTTTTTATAATCACAAACGCCCAATTATGACACCAAGCTCAGAACAAGTAAGGCAACCCATTTACAAAGATGCATTAACAGAATGGTCTAATTATCAGGTTCATCTTGAACCTCTATTAAAGCTAATAAAATAATAATCGAACAAGTCGCTTGTAGTTGCCCAGTTAAATCTCTAAAATTCATTACTGTAATTATATACATACTTTAGGTTTTCTGGGCATGCTATCTGACTCTTTAAAAAAAACAATTCGGCAAATTCATAAGCATGTTGCTGATAACCTTACTGACTACCGCCCTAGAAGCAGTCAAAACTATTTAGTTGCCGAGATAGCAAAAACCCTTGCCGGTGAGTATCACAAAATTCAACGTATCTGTGTCATTGAAGCTGGCACAGGGACCGGTAAGTCACTCGCTTATTGTTTAGGTGCATTACCATTGGCGATGGCCAAAAAAAAGAAATTAGTGATTTCGACGGCAACTGTTGCCCTACAAGAACAGTTAATTAGTAAAGAACTGCCGTTTTTTAAAGAGCACTCTGGGTTAGATATTAAATTTGATTTAGTTAAAGGTCGTCAGCGTTATATCTGTGCACAAAAACTTAGTGCTGCAGTTAATGGCGACAGCCAAACGCAAATGGAGTTTATGCCAACCCTGTCATCACCACTTTCAGATATGGAAACCAAGTGCTTAAAGCAACTTTATGATGCTTATTCAAACAAACAATGGCAAGGCGATCGCGATAGTTGGGCTGATACTATTCCGGATAAAGTTTGGAATTTAATTGCCTGTGATAAACACTCATGCCAACGACAAATGCGCGCTCATCAGCTCTGCCCTTTCCATATGGCGCGTCAGCGTCTTATGCAAATGGATGTGCTAGTGATCAACCATTCTTTGTTACTAGCTGATCTTGATTTGGGTGGTGGTAAGATTCTACCTGAACCTGACGATACTATTTATGTTATTGATGAAGCCCATCACTTAGCGCACATCACTCGAGACTTCTCATCTGCTGCGGCAACAATCAAAGGCACCATCGACTGGCTCGACAAGCTTGTTAAATTCGCAGGGAAAATGGCGAATGTACTGGTGGGTCAAAAAGCGATTGGGCAAAATTTTAAACTCAGTGACAGCATCAATGATGCGGGCAAAAACCTAAAAGTAGTCCGTGACATTCTTGATAATGCCGACTTTAACTACAATAGTGATGATACCTATCGCTTTGAGCATGGTGAGATTCCAGCGGCTTTGCATGCTAAAGCAAAAGATATTAGCGATGCCACCCTTGATGCACTAAGAGCACTTAACAAGATGCACGACACCCTAGTGCAAGACGTGAGTGATGGCGATATTAAACCTTATGTGGCCGATCCAATATTGGCTGAAAGTGGCCAGTACATTAATCGCCTAGAGTTATTAAACAAGCTATGGTTTAGTTACGCTACAAAAGGTGAAGGTATTCCCCATGCCAGGTGGATAAAACGCCTAGAGTATAAGAACCATCACGATCATTTACTCAGTGATTGCCCTATTGAAGTTGGCTATTACTTAAAAGATAAATTATGGAACCAATGTGCAGGTGCTGTTCTGTGTTCAGCGACATTAACGGCACTTGGCTCATTTGATCACTTTGCATATGAATGTGGCCTTGCCAAAGAAGAAGGTGTCAAATACATTAAAGTTCCTTCTCCGTTTGATTATCCAAAACAAGCCACGCTGCATATTCCTGCAAGTCATATTGAGCCTACAGAGAAAGCCTTTAGCGACCACTTAGCTGAACAGTTACCTAAATTCCTTAACGATAAAAAAGCTAATTTAGTGTTATTTGCCTCTTATTGGCAAATGGACCATGTCGTCAAAGCGTTGAGAAGCAAAGGGATTGATGTATTAGTGCAAGGTGAAATGTCGCGTGAGGCACTTTTGAAAAAGCATAAAGCGAATGTAGATTTAGGCCGTGCTAGTTATTTATTTGGCACTCAAAGCCTGTCAGAGGGTCTTGATTTACCGGGTAAATACTTAGAAAACTTAGTTATAACAAAGATTCCATTTGCGGTGCCGACCTCCCCAATAGAAGAAGCACAGGCTGAGTTTGTACAAAGTAAAGGTGGCAACCCGTTTCTTTCGATAACCGTTCCTGATGCTGCAAAGAAATTAGTACAAAGCTGTGGTAGACTGCTTCGCAAAGAAAATGATCAGGGTCGTATTACTATTCTTGATCGCCGATTAGTGACCAAGCGATATGGCAAAGCCATGCTCGATACCTTGCCACCCTTTAAAAGACAAATTGATTATTAATGTTTGAATTAGCTTTAGACCCAACAACATGGGCACTATTATGCGCAGTGGCGCTGGCAGCTGGCTTTATTGATGCTATCGCAGGCGGTGGCGGCATGTTAACTGTGCCGGCGCTATTAACTGCGGGCTTACCTCCCCATCTCACATTAGGCACAAATAAACTTGCAGCAAGTTTTGGCTCATTAACAGCCAGCGTGACCTATTTTCGTAAAAAGTTATTCAACCCTCGATTTTGGGCCGCGTCAATCCTAGCAACAGCCATAGGTGCGCTTATAGGTACCCTTGTGGTTGATTACTTAAGTATTGAATTTCTGAATAAATTATTGCCAGTGGTAATTATTCTAGTAGCTTGTTACAGCTTATTTGGCAGTTTGAGTACTACCGAGCATAACGAATTACCAGAACTTGATGGCAAAACTAAAATTAAACAGTGGCTGCAAGGGCTTGGGCTAGGCTTTTTTGATGGTTTAGCAGGCCCAGGGACTGGTACGTTTTGGACTGCTTCAAATAGCCTATTATATAAGATGAGCTTGTTACTTAACTGTGGGCTTGCTCGCTCGATGAACTTCGTTTCAAATTTTATTTCTTTGATCACCTTTGTTGCGTTAGGGCATGTGAACTTTATACTTGGTATCACGATGGGCTTTTTCTTGATGCTAGGTGCATGGTTAGGTGCGCATTCGGCAATTAAGTTTGGCAGTAAAATGATCCGCCCCGTGTTTAACACTGTGGTTATTGTTTTAGCATTAAAGTTAATCTATGAGGCTTATTTATAAATGCAATCGACTGCTTTTGATAAACTGCGTTCACAAATTGAAAGGCTAAAGCAATTAGCTACACAATTTGATAAGGGTAATTTATTTGCGAAAAATCGTTATATGCAAGCCCAACCAAGTTTATTTGATAAAGCAGTGTTTAGCACAAAAAGTATGAAGCTGGCAGATTATGTCATAGAAATCGAAGATGAGCTTAACAGCCTGCCACCTGCTGAGCATCGTCACGCATACCAATATGCTCTTGAACGAATTGCCCTTCAGGTAGAAGCTGTATTCAATGTGATCAAATCAACCCCTGTGTGGGCTAAAGAAAATAAGTACAGTTTTAAACCAAAAACAAAGCCACAAGTTTATAAACAAGCAGTAAAAAAAATCATGCAGTCGTCACATGAACTGTATGATGAACTAAAGCAAAATCACGAGTTTGAGCGCCGCTTAGTTTTGATGATTGAAGAGCGAAAACTTAAGCTCGAAGCTGCAAATACGCAGCAAGCAGCCGAAATCAATAAAGAAATACTTGCATTGCATGCTAGGTTGGGCCGTTGCCGTAAGGCAATTTCAGCCACTGAAGACAAAATTCAACAGGTCGAAAAACAGCAGCTCAGATAATGTTTTACTATCATCCAAGTTATTCAGCGTTAGCTTTACCTGAGCGTCACCGCTTTCCGATTGATAAATACCGCTTGTTAAAACAACTTCTCAGCGGCTTTATTGATGAGCAGCATTTCATTATCCCACAACAAGCCACTCGAGCACAGCTTGCTCTGTGCCATGACCAAGATTATGTCGATGCTTTTTTAACTGGCAGCCTTGATACAAAAGAGATAAAAAAAATGGGCTTCCCTTGGTCACATGAATTAGTTGAACGAACACTTTATTCTGTAGGGGCGAGTATTCATGGCGCAGAGTATGCCTTGCAACATGGTGCAGCTTTTAACCTAAGTGGTGGTTATCACCATGCATTTACAGGCTATGGCAGTGGCTTTTGTATTTTCAATGACTTAGCGATAGCAGCTGCGCATTTAATTAATACAGATCAAGCCGACACCGTGTTAATCTTTGACTGCGACGTTCACCAAGGTGACGGTACCGCTGAAGTGACACAAGTGCACCCTCAGATCATTAGCTGCTCAATTCATTGTCAACAAAACTTCCCGCGAATTAAACAGCAATCAAACTACGACTTTTCCCTAGAGCATGGCACAAAAGATACTGAATACTTGGAAACAGTGAAACAAGCATTAGCCTTAACGATGAGACTCCACCAGCCAGATATCATTTTGTACAACGCCGGCGCAGACATTGCAACGAATGACGAATTAGGACACTTTCAAGTCAGTATGGAGGGAGTGTATCAACGTGATTATTTTGTATTAAACCAAGCGAAAGAAGCAAAAATCCCTGTCTTTGCAGTCATGGGCGGTGGCTATCAGCGAAATGTAAGCCGTTTGGTTGATGTTCATGGTCAGCTTTTTAGGGCTGCTGTCGATTTATTTTAAAGCTTGGTATACACTTAAAGTGACTTTTTAATTGGGTTCACTTTGTATGAAATTGCATGACGACATTCACAACTACTATGAAAAACTGGTTGTCGAAGACATCACAAAACGTAACTTAGAAACGACCTACAGTGATGATGTTATGGCAGATTTATGCTGCACTGTATTAAATCAACTCCCTGCCCGCTACATACGCTATGATGTTGATATGGAATTTTATTTACCGCAAACAGAGCGTATAAAAATGGAGCAGCAAGTACAAACGGCAATCGATGTGGCAATCAGTCAAGTTGCTAAGAAAAAGGAACTACAATCATGAGTAGTGAGTTAGAGCATGCGCCTGACTATATAAAGATTGCTGTTGACCTAATTATGCTCTTAGAGCAAAACGACGTACCTGCTGAAGATGTATTAGCCGCACTAGAAATCGTAAAATCTGACTTCGAAAAGAAACTCTCAAAATCAACTAATTAATAGTCCGAAAATGGCGAGTATTAGGGCATAAATTTGTTATGCTCAGGTTTTATAATTAAAGAATGTAACACCATGTCATTGCCAAGTTTTTTGCGCTTATTCATCCTTGCTGCTATTTGGGGCGCTTCCTTCTTATTTATGCGTATGGCAGCTAATAGCTTAGGCCCTGCGGTATTAATAGAGCTAAGAGTTGGCTTTGCAGCAATAACACTCTTGATTTTTGCTTTATACTTACGAAAGACACTCGCTTTCACGACACATAAAAAACACTTTTTTATTATTGGCGCACTTAATTCCGCTATCCCCTTTTTACTGTTTGCCTATGCAGCACAAACAATCAATGCATCAACCTTATCAATACTAAACTCAACAACCCCAATTTGGGGCGTGATTGTTGGTATTATTTGGAGTAAAACTAAACCCACTAAAAGTATGCTGCTTGGCTTACTATTAGGTTTAACGGGCGTAGCAATTTTAGTGGGTCAAAATAGCCTCACTATCGATACCCAAGCAGTTACAGCAATCTTTGCAGCACTTTGTGCTTCACTAAGTTATGCCATAGCATCCCATTACACTAAACATGCACCAAAGTTGTCTGCTTTTGATAATGCTCATGGCAGTATGTGGGCAGCAAGTATTATGGTACTACCGCTTATTTTTGTTATTCCTGCCAGAGAAATGCCAAGTAATGAAGTGATGCTTGGAGTGGTCGCTCTCGGTGTGCTTTGTACTGCTGTGGCGTATATACTGTTTTTCCGCTTGATTGATGACATTGGCCCAACTTCTGCGTTGACTGTTACCTTTTTAATCCCACTCTTTGGTATTGTATGGGGTAATTTAATTTTAGATGAGCAAATAGGACCAAATACCTTAGGCGGCGCACTTTGTGTTATCGCCGGCACCATGCTGGTCACAGGCTTTATCCGTATAAAACCATTTTTAAAACGAAACACCTTGTAACAGAATGCAAATTGCATTTTTAAATACAATCTATACTCTATTAGGTACTAAATATGGAAGGAGAATAGTATGTCAGGTACTACCATGGTGGTGTTAATCGTGCTGATATCAGTCGGCTCTGGGGTAATTTATGATATGTATAAAAAACACCTTGAGTTTAAATCACGGACTTTAAAGAATTCAAAAGAAGCAAACGAACATGTTGCCGAAGTGACAAAAGAACTACAAGAGTTAAGAGAACGTGTACAAACGCTCGAAGCCATTGTCACAGACTCTAGCTACAGCGTAAAACAAGAAATTAATAAACTTTAATTACAATAATAAAGCTGAGTACTCATCAAGCACAGGCTGATAATAAGCCGCGTCTTGATTTAACATGCGTTGGTAATGAGCACATAACTGCTTTAAATAGGCTTGGTGCTCTTTACTTGTTAGTTGCCACATTTGCTGCCCAACTCGAGTAACCTGTTTCGATGATGACACACTCATAGCTATGATTTCATAAAAGCGTTTATTTTCACAAATCAACTGTTCTGATACGAGCCCTAATGAGAGTGTTTGCAAATAGCGGCGAACTTGATAACTGTGATGTACAGGGCAAACAATAAAGTCAATATGAATACCTGGGTGATGACCCACAATCTTCGCTAAAAATTGCACCAATAGCTCACCACCAACACCCGCAATAATAACAAGATGGCGTTTATTTGGATCAGGGGAAATCATCGCAACATCCTGACAATGAACTTGCCAGCGAGCGCATTGCTCGTTAGTGGCAAAGCGCACCAGTTTGTCGTTTAGTGCTTGCATCAACTCAGGCACAATATCAACAAAATGTATAAGCTGTGCTTTATTTTGCTGTAAAAGCTCAATTCCTAACAAACCGTGGTCGCAGCAGCAATCCCAGATTTCGTCATAGCCTGATTCAACCACATCAACGATGGCTGATAGTCGTTTACTCAATGCCATTAATTTGCTGTTTTATAGACTAAGGCTTTTAAACTTCGATCACTGTCTACTTCAACAAAGCCATCTGTCGGTTTTAAACGCTCAACAAAACAAATAGCCCCTTGCGTATGCTCAGCAATTAGCTCTTTAAACGCCTGCTCTGAAAGCTCAGGGCTATTAGCACAAAGCAATAATTGGGTGTTTTCATTTAACAGTTCAGGTAAACGACGCAGGATTTTTTGATAATCCTTAGTCAATATAAAGCTTCCTTTTTGAAAGCTCGGTGGATCAACAATGATCAATTCATAAGGTGCTGATTTTTTTAACTTGCCGAATGACTTTAAAATATCGTGTGGGAAATAACTAACTCCTTGAGCAAAACCATTTAACTGATGGTTTTGTTTACCCGTTCTAAGCACGCCTTTATTCATATCCATATTAATAACTTGGTCAGCACCACCCTGCATTGCAGCAACAGAAAAGCCACAAGTATAAGAAAACAAGTTTAGCACTTTTGCGTTTTTACTATTAGCTTGGACAAACTCACGACCACGGCGCATATCAGGGAATATACCGGTATTTTGGCGACTAAGTAAATCTACTTTAAACTTAATACCATTTTCACTAACAAGATGCTCTTGTGGTAATTCACCAAACAGAAGAGAATTTCGGGTATTAATCCCACAGCGTTGTTGGTAAACCAATGCAGTCACAAGCTCTGGTGCGTTTACTTGCGCCCATTGCCACACTGTATTAGTTAATTGCTCAAGCACTTGTTCATCTATTTCTTCATATGAAACTAAAAAAAGTGCTGGCGGATAAAAGTCTAAGTTAATGTGACTAAGCTCAGCCACGGAGTGGCCACGGCCATGAAATACACGGCATAATTCATTTGTAGCGAGAGGAGCCTCTGCTAAAGCATTTAAAATGGCAGAAAAATCGTTTGTCATAATCTTTAGTTAATTAACTGTTGTTGTAATTCGTGAATTTCATCACGCACAGATGCCGCTTTTTCAAATTCAAGATCGCTAGCATAGGCATGCATTTTCGCTTCAAGCTCTTTAATTTGGCTGGCAATTTCTTTTGCACTGAGTACTTGTTTAGACTCTTTACGCACCAATTTAAGGTTGTCTTTAGGGCTTGCTTCTTCGCCCACATCCATAATATCGGTGATGCTTTTAACCAAAGCTTGCGGCTCAATACCATGCTCAAGATTATAAGCTTGTTGTTTTTCACGGCGGCGATCTGTTTCATCAATGGCTTGTCTCATTGATTTAGTAATGCGGTCACCATAAAGAATCGCTTTACCATTTAAGTGACGTGCAGCACGACCTATGGTTTGGATCAGTGAACGAGTAGAGCGTAAGAAACCTTCTTTATCGGCATCAAGTATCGCTACTAAGGATACCTCTGGCATGTCGAGACCTTCTCGTAATAAGTTAATGCCCACTAACACATCAAACACACCAGCACGTAAATCGCGGATAATTTCAACCCGTTCGACGGTATCGATATCTGAGTGCAAATAACGAACTTTTACGTCATGGTCATTTAGGTAGTCGGTTAAATCTTCAGCCATACGCTTGGTTAAAGTAGTTACCAATACCCGTTCGTTGACCTCAACTCGTTTGTATATTTCAGAGAGTAAGTCATCTACTTGTGAGCCCACTGGGCGCACTTCAATTTCTGGGTCAATAAGCCCGGTTGGACGAATGACCTGTTCTGCAACCTCCCCTGACGAGCGTTCAAGCTCAAAGTCACCTGGGGTGGCTGACACATAAATAGTTTGCGGCGCGATTGCTTCAAATTCTTCAAAGCGTAATGGGCGGTTATCTAACGCCGATGGCAAGCGAAAGCCATACTCAACGAGATTTTCTTTACGGCTTCTATCACCTTTATACATAGCACCGATTTGCGATACCGTAACATGCGATTCATCGATAATCATTAATGCGTCATCAGGCAAATAGTCAAGCAATGTTGGCGGCGGATCGCCTGGCGTTCTGCCAGATAAGTAACGCGAGTAGTTTTCGATTCCTGAGCAATAACCAAGCTCGGTCATCATTTCGATATCGTACTGGGTGCGCTGAGCAATACGTTGCTCTTCTACAAGTTTATTGGCACTAAGTAGCTGAGAACGACGGTCTTTAAGCTCATCTTTTATTTTATCAATAGCATCGAGAATTTTTTCACGCGGCGTAACATAGTGCGTTTTTGGGTAAATAGTAGCGCGTACAATGTGCTTTTCAACAGCCCCAGTAAGTGGGTCAAAAATACTTAAACGCTCTATTTCATCGTCAAACATCTCCACACGAACGGCATAAGTATCAGATTCTGCAGGAAATATATCAACCACTTCCCCACGAACACGATATGTACCACGGCTAAATTCAATATCGTTTCGAGTATATTGCAATTCAGCAAGACGACGCAGCATGTCGCGTTGATCGACAGTTTCTCCAACTTTAAGCAGTAGCATCATTTTCATATATGAGTCTGGATCGCCCAAACCATAAATAGCAGACACCGAAGCCACAATGATCGTATCACGACGCTCAAGTAGCGCTTTAGTAGCGCTTAAACGCATTTGCTCAATATGCTCATTGATAGAGGCGTCTTTTTCAATGAATGTATCACTAGCAACAACATAGGCTTCTGGCTGGTAATAATCATAATAAGAAACAAAATACTCAACCGCGTTATGAGGGAAAAACTCTTTCATTTCCCCATAAAGCTGAGCAGCGAGTGTTTTGTTGTGTGCCATGATAATGGTTGGCCGATTCAAATCATTAATGATATTGGCCATAGTGAAGGTTTTACCCGTTCCTGTAGCCCCTAATAATGTTTGATGTGCAAGCCCAGCCTCAAGACCGTCTTTTAACTGTGCAATCGCCGTTGGTTGGTCACCATTTGGCTGAAATTTAGAAACTAGCTGAAAATGGTCGCTCATGAATGACACTCCTTCACATAAGACTCACTTAACCCATCAACTTCTTTGATAAACCATCTATAGGCAACCACCGCAGTAAATAGGTTACCTATAGCCGCGCCAATAAATAACCCTTTTAACCCAGCAAACTCACTGCCGATATAAGCAAAAGGCACGTAAAAAACAAACAGACGTACTACACTTAAAATAAGCGCATTCATCGGTTTATGTAATGCGTTAAATGAAGAGTTCGATAGAATAATTACCCCTTGTAGGCCATAACTGAGCGGTAGGATATAAATGAACAGCTTAATAACATCCATTACCGCCTGCTCTTTACCAAATACATTAGCTATCAAGCCAGAAGTTAATAGCAGTAAAATATAAATAGCAAACTGCCAAATCATCACGAATTTTAAGGTTTTAGTGTAGGCTTCTTTTACACGTTCAAACTTACCGGCACCAAAGTTTTGACTAACAAATGGCGGTAAAGTCATCGATAAAGCAAGCACAACAAGACTTGCGATAGACTCAATTCGACTTCCAACACCAAACGCTGCTACAGCTTCAGGACCATGCTTAGCCACTAATGCCGTAATTACCGCCATTGCTATTGGTGTAAGCATATTTGCCCCCGCCGCTGGTAAACCAATTTTAAGAATTTTTTGAATTGAGCTAAATGGTGTTTGCAAACCAGCATGCAAACTCAATAAGCCATTTTTAATTGCTAGAATATATAAAATGATAACCACCGCAACCGACCACGCAATAACGCTGGCAATTGCTGCGCCTTGTATACCTAATGCGGGAATAGGCCCAAAGCCAAAAATAAGCATAGGGTCTAAAATAGCATTAATCAGCCCCGCTCCACCCATAACAATGCTCGGAGTTTTGGTATCACCACTTGCTCTAAGTACTGAGTTGCCAACCATAGGTGTAATTAAAAACACGCTGCCAAGGAACCATACACTCATATACTCATGAATAAGCGGTAATACTAATTCACCAGCACCAAGTAACTTAAAAATAGGATCTATCAAAAGATAGCCCATCACAGAAAGACTAAACACCATCACAACCGATACCAACAATGACATACTGGCATCAAAGCGAGCTTCATCTAACTTATCACTACCGAGGGCTTTAGCGATAACCGCTGAAGTGCCTATACCTAAACCAATTGCAAGGCTAATAACAGTAAAAGTAACTGGAAAGGTAAAACTGACAGCGGCGAGAGGTTCAGTGCCTAGTAAACTAATAAAGAAGGTGTCAACGAGGTTAAACATCATTAGGGTGATCATTCCAAAGATCATCGGAATGGTCATTTTTTTTAAGGTTGGCAGAATGGGTGAGTTTAAAAGATCAGGTTTAGTTTTGCTCTGCGGTTTCACGCTCATGGGGATACTTTGCCTCTTTTTCTGAACCTGTTAGTTTAAAGCATCCTTCTCTTGCAAGCTATGCTTTATTAGCAGAATCAAAATTGATACACAAAACTATCACTTTTGACACTTTGACATAAAAATAACCACTAACCCTCATAAAATACAAGATAAAAACAACTTTAATAGCTTTGTTACAATTAAAAGGCAGTTTTCGCTGTTTTTTTACACAACAAATCGCGCTATTTCATCGTCACGAATAAATTTACTTATCAATTCAGCATGGCTTCAGATAAAAATACTAAGCAATTGATTTATAATAAAATAAAAAAACTTAATTAAATGCTTGAAATTGCTGTAGCGCCCTAAAATCCTAGTACTATAGCTGTTCTTAAAGTTTAATAAACAGAGTTATCCACAGAAACCGTGGATAACTCTCTAGAAGCCGCAAATATAAAGGCTTCTAAGGTGGATGTTCATCTCTGTATAGGAAAAGTAACAAAGCCTATTGTTTTAACCTTTTTATAAGTTTCTAGAAAAGAACGCGTAAAAATTGTTCTACCCTATTATAAAGTTAAGTATGACAATTAAAGTTCTATAAAATTTCATATGCTAAGCTTATGAAATACAGCACTAAAAATGAGTTTACTTCTATTGGATTCAGATCATTTTTGAGTTTCTCTGCAAAGAATAGAGAAATCTTTACTAGTCCTACACAGTAAATACAAAGAAAAAATTACGCTCGGAGAACTTCGAACAAAAAGAATTAGATCTGATTTTCATAGTTAGAATAAAACATTGGATAAATGATGATTTACTCAACTTGGTAAAGAATATCTAAGCAAAGAAACTTTTTTATACTTTTAAAATGATGCTTCTGTTTAAAAAGCATGCAAAAAATAAAAGCTTTCGACATAGGTCCCCTACTACAAGCTAAAAAATGCAGTGGTTTTCAGCTACATTTTGCGCAGATCGAACATAAAAACATCGAATAAGCTTCTTTTTTGAATTTATGAAGTTTTTATGTTGACACTTTGCAATGCTGTCATTAATATTTCGCCCCGTTGAAAGGCATGACGCTTCCCCCTTAGCTCAGTTGGTTAGAGCGACGGACTGTTAATCCGCAGGTCCCCCGTTCGAGTCGGGGAGGGGGAGCCAAGTTTATGAATATGATTGTTCCCCCTTAGCTCAGTTGGTTAGAGCGACGGACTGTTAATCCGCAGGTCCCCCGTTCGAGTCGGGGAGGGGGAGCC
>NZ_JAATOU010000017.1:0-74582 GCF_011806445.1 Pseudoalteromonas sp. HF66 | reverse complement strand
GTCATTAGCTCAGTTGGTAGAGCAGTGGACTTTTAATCCATTGGTCGATGGTTCAAGTCCATCATGACCCACCATTCCTGATTTATCTTTTCTTTCTAAGTTATCCTTTATTTATCTTAACAGCACACCGCAATACTGTTCTTTAGCTTAAGATTCTCGTATAATTCGCGCCATGAATGCACTGTGGACTAAGTGGTCGAGAAATGAGTCTAGCTGAACAAATTATGCCTGAAGATTATATCTTCCCTCCAAAGCCAGCTCCGTTATCAAAAGACGAGCAAGCTGAGTATAAGGCACGTATCAAACAATTATTAAAAGACAAGAACGCGGTTCTTGTTGCCCATTATTACACTGATCCTGAAATTCAAGCACTAGCTGAAGAAACAGGCGGTTGTGTTGCCGACTCGCTAGAAATGGCGCGTTTTGGCGCTAAGCACGACGCAGATGTAATTGTGGTAGCCGGTGTTCGCTTTATGGGCGAAACAGCAAAAATCCTAACGCCAAATAAAACAGTTGTTATGCCAACGCTTGCTGCAACTTGTTCATTAGACGTAGGTTGCCCAATTGAAGAATTCTCAGCGTTTTGTGATCAGCACCCTGATCGCAAGGTAGTAGTGTATGCAAATACATCAACAGCTGTGAAAGCCCGTGCAGATTGGATTGTTACTTCTTCATGTGCTCTAGAAATCGTTGAGCACCTTGATGAGCAAGGCGAAAAAATCATTTGGGGTCCAGATAAACACTTAGGTTCTTACATTCAAAAGAACACAGGTGCAGACATGATCATGTGGAATGGCGCCTGTATCGTTCATGACGAGTTTAAAACCAAAGCACTTAAGGATATGAAAGCCTTACACCCAGATGCGGCTGTATTGGTTCACCCAGAGTCTCCTGCGGAGATTGTAGCCTTAGCTGATGCGGTTGGTTCAACAAGCCAACTTATTAAAGCTGCGCAAACTATGGACAATAAAAAGTTCATCGTAGCGACTGACCGAGGCATTTTCTACAAAATGCAGCAGTTATGCCCAGAGAAAGAGTTCTTTGAAGCACCAACAGCCGGTGAAGGCGCAACCTGTAAAAGCTGCGCACATTGCCCGTGGATGGCAATGAACGGCTTAAAAGCGATTGAAGAAGCACTGACAGACCCTGAGGGTAAAGAAGTATTTGTAGATATGGATTTACGCGAAGGCGCATTAAAGTCGCTTAACCGTATGTTAGATTTCTCAGCAACGCTTCAACGTTAAGAGCGAATCGTCTATATATACAAAAGGCAAGGTCTATACCTTGCCTTTTTTGTTTGATTACTAATCACTTAACCACCGTATTTTAAAAAGCCCTTGCGTCTATAGGGTTGTTTTCATACTATAACGCCGCGCTATACTCTAAGCGCCTTAGGTGACGTGTCCGAGTGGCTGAAGGAGCACGCCTGGAAAGTGTGTATACGGCAACGTATCGAGAGTTCGAATCTCTCCGTCACCGCCATTTCTACTTCAAAGCCTTATATCCTGTTATTTCCCATGTTTGTTGGAAGGGAGAATTACTACACCTAAGGTCTGGTACAAAAGGTTAGTTTAGGTAGGCTTTCTGTATCCGTTTGCCTCAATTATAGGCAAAAACGAGTTTAAAGAATCTTTAGATCATACTTGTCAAACTTAAGGTAAAAAACATGTATATAAAGTATGGCTACTTTAACCAACCTGCTAATTTAGAAATTCTTATATAATCATCCCAAAGCCAAAATTCAGATTTCTTCAATCTAAACTCGTTTAAATATTTGTCGTAAATGCTAATTATGGTTTTAAATGCTGTCATCTCAGTTGAAGAGTTAACCATGTCATGAAAATGCTCGTTTGCTCCTAAAATTTTAGTCTTTTCATTTAAACCTTCATTATTACTCAATATAACTTCATGCATTTTTGAGCAATGGACCATAAGTGAAGCAAAGTTGAAAAAACTGGTAGCTTGAGAGCTATCATATGGATTCCTTTCTATGGTAAATGAATGCATTTTATTAGATGTTTTGGGGAAACCTTTAAAGTCATCTTTGATAAAAATATGTCTTCTGCAATCCATCTCTGCTAGAACTAAGGTAAGTGTGAAAATGTTTATGTATTGTTTCCTGTGATTTTTCTTCGACTTGCTTTCTGCGAATCTAAAGCATGCTTCCAGTTTAGATAAAAGTTGATCAATATCCCTGATTGTAAAATCATAAATTTGCACAATCCAAGAAATAAAATCGGTTATCCCATTTCTAGAAATTTTTGGATATAGCTCAATATTGTTGGCACTATATTTAGACTCTAGACCATGAATCGAGATATACATTTCGACGTCAGGCTTATCTAGCCTTGCTTCTCTATCAAAAAATCGCTTTAGGTACACTGCTGAATCAAATTCGTTTCCGTAAATAACTTTAATTGAATGTTGTAACTGGTTGCTATCAGTTGCTATAACGAAGACGAAATTATTAGTGGTAAAAAAGTGTTTAATAATCTCAAGCATCTCTATTGCATAACTTGGCCTGCATCTGTCAAGTTCATCAACTAGAACAACAACGGGCAAAGCATAATTAAAGCTTTGTTCTAGCACTTGAGCCAATTGGGCTAATTGAGAACGAATATTCTTAATAGCTTTTATTTGTTCGACATGATTGCCTATTACGCTCTGTAAGTAATCTTGATCCGTTTTATCAAAAAGTGATTTCGCAGCTTCAACACCAACACTAGCTTCATTCATGAAGAATTTTGTAAGCGCACCAGCTCCGCTAACCACAGCACCTTTCAAAGCTTTGCCCAAAAATTTTTGAATTTTAACAAATTCGTCACCAATATTTTCATTTATCTCAGATAGCTGACTTATAAGCTCACTTGAAACTACAGACAAAGGTACCTCAGAAAAGTCACTCTCCCATGCATCAATATAGATTGTCGGGTGACCTTTTGAACATAATAACGAATACAGTCGCCTTAAAAACTGTGTCTTCCCTGTGCCCCAGCCACCATTGAGGTTAAGAACAAAGCCGTCATGCTCACCTGTAATATAACTAGCTAAGAATTCCCCATATTCGCCACGGTATAGCTTACAATTTTCAAATTTGTAATCCGTTAACCATTCTTTATATTTGCAATTTGTAATTGGGTTTTTTGAGGTCATAACAATTCCTTGTATTAAAGCTATTTTAATTGGTTGAATCATAGCATGAGTTTTAATAACCACATCTAAGCGATGCTGAATATTATGCCTAGAGCTTTATAATTTTGGTGCATAACATCGCAACAAAAGACAGAATATTCTCATGATTGATGTAAAGTTTCTGTATGAATAAAAACTCGTAGCTATCCATTGCTGTAAGTCTCGGCAACTTCAAATTTGTACATAAAGGGGAAATCAAAAACGTTTTAAGTTACAGTTAAAACTGACAAAAATAAGATTATAGATAAAATTAAAAATTATGGATGCGAGCTTAAAGCTAATATTTACAGGGAAATTGCTTAGCAGTGTTTCATTTTACTAGAAAGTTGAAAAGTCTATAGTGTACTTACTGAAATCATGTTAAGAAACGGACTTCAAGTTTAATTGAAAATAACAGATAATACTTTGATATATTGTTTTCTAAAATTTTGAACTTTAAGAAAGGGGTTAACTTTGAAAGGGAATTTGGTAAGTACTATTTTTACTATCATTGGTACAGTCTTGTCGGGCTATTTATTATATTATTTAACTCAAGACAAAATTGAACTTGAATATTACCTCAGTGAGCCTATCCCATTAATAATTGATAAGGGTGAGGTAAAAGAAAGCGTTCAGCAATTAACGGTAATAAATAGCGGTGATGTTGCTATTGATTCTATAGGAATTAAAATTACTGGGAAAATTAAAGAAGCCAATGTAATTAAGAACTTTGTAGATGATAAAGTTGTACAAAATGTTGCAGATACTTTTTTTCAAGCACAATATTCAAAACTCCCACCCAATTCAAAATTCAGTTACACCATAAAATCAACTGTTGGTGGGATCACAAGTAAGCTTATAGATATTTCTTACCCAAAAGGTAAAGCAATAAATGCTTTGGAACCTGCCAATAGTTCAAATGCTACTATTTTGATATATGTATTGTGTAGTGTTGGCTATTTAATTTATATAATTATTTCGAGTGTCAAAGGACAAGTACTTAGAAAATTACAACTTAGTAGTTATGATAGTATTTTGACCGTATTGAATGAACCCAAGCCTTTTTATGTGAATCAAAAAGATTGGGATGAAGCGAGAAGGTCCTTTATAAAAAGCAAAAGAGATATCAAAAGTTTTCATTGTAGTAATCTACAAGAGCATGAAAGTTTTAAAATTCTAAATTCATGTAAGCCTGAACATGTATCAGATTTTGAATGGAGTTTAATCATTGATACGATGGCAAGCCACTACGAAGATTTATTTTTGTATAAGGTAAAAGTTAGTACTGATTCAGATAGCTTAGGTAAAATTCTTGATATAATAAAGCCGATAAATTTTATAGAATCAAAGTGGAATGAATTGAACCGCACAGCTTGTAAAGAGCTTTTTGCCGTCAATAATCTAGAGAAGTATTATGTAAATGAAAATCCTGCATCTGTTGCTAAAATTTTAAGAAAGCCCCCACCTAGAAATGTTGAAAGTGAAGTTTGGCAAGATTACATACAAGCATTGAAACTTAAGTACTTTACTCTTATTTTATTAAATATATCTGAAAAGCTTTATCCTCATACCACAGAACTGAGTGATTTTGATTTAGATTTGAATTTGCTTGAAAAACGCGAAAAGGAGAAAATCGAGCATTTTGTTTATAAATTGAAATTGATGAATATAAGACAAATTACTTCCATCTATGATGCAAAATCATTTATTGAAAAAAATACGGACTCAGGTGCAATTAGCATGGTGACGGGGACAAATTATGACTTTTTGAATGATCAAGATCGCTCTAACATGGAAGAAATAGCAAATGCTTATATCGAGCTTGATAAAAACACTACCCTCTATGAAAAACTACTTTCTAACATTGAGTCTATTTTAAGAGGCTCTAATTTAGGAGAAAGACCAGAAGAGTTAGACGATGATAATTGGTCAAACCTTAAAGAAATAGAGGAAAAAATTATTCAAAAATCTAATGAAAATATTGCTGATAGAAAACAGATTGATATTGATAAATCTGAAACATCTAAAATGAAAGCAAGGGTCGTTAGGCAACTATCAATTATAGGCAATGTATTTAGTAAGCCAAATTCGGTTTTGGAAATAGAGGATTATGACAACCCATTTGCAGAAGGTAACTTTCATAACTTGAAGAAAGTTGCGGAAATAATCGAACAAAGCAATAAATAACTTAGTCACAAAGCTCTGTCACATATTTCTTAAGGATAGTAGGATAATAAATACACTCAAAAAGTTATGTGACTTTGTGTTTTGTGGCGGGAGATCTCTCCGTCACCGCCATTTCTTAAATTTACCCCACCATAGCAAAGTGCTTTTCGAGATTACACTTGGCCCGCATGGCTATATTGCTGCTGACCTTTCTGGCAAGCTCTATCACTAATAATTCAAGTTGCGCACGACTATAGCCTAGTAATACGCAGCGTTTAAGTTGCTCGCTAACTAAGCTGCTGGCATCCTCTAACGCAAATAATGCGCCTAAAGAGGCAAGCTCACATACCCTGTTGTTTTGCTGGTCTAAACCAAACGGAAGCTGGCCAAATGTGAGCGCTGTTTTTAGTTGTTGCTCTGTGCGTTTGATTACCAATGCATTTGAACCTTGAATATCATCAACTGATTTTAAAACCTCTAGTGCCATTAACGATTTTGGCACCCCAGAATACACACTAATATGCGGTA
Source organism: Pseudoalteromonas sp. HF66 (assembly GCF_011806445.1). Taxonomy (NCBI): domain Bacteria; kingdom Pseudomonadati; phylum Pseudomonadota; class Gammaproteobacteria; order Alteromonadales; family Pseudoalteromonadaceae; genus Pseudoalteromonas; species Pseudoalteromonas sp. HF66. Next base: position 68,717 of record NZ_JAATOU010000017.1, on the reverse strand, counting down.
AAATATCACATAACACTTGCATTGATACGCCATCATTAAGTGCGTGCTGACATGCTCGTTTTAACAAAGGCTTGTCATGAACGGTGACCAAAGCAGCGATCGCGACAAACACAAATAAATCCGTGTTGTTTAAGTTCATAATTTCTCTTTTGATTTTAGGTATTGAATATATTGAGGTTTTGCAGTAGAAGCTGATTGCAAAGAGCATGCAATCGAAAATTTGAAAATACATTATGGTTGATCACGGCGGTTTCTTCTTGCCATAAATGATTTAATTTTTGCCTAAAACAACGAACTGTTACCTTAAATGGTCCTAACCTTAATTTACGGTGATACACTTAATTGAGTATATTTAAGAGGTAATCTAAATGCGTCAGGCATTAATTGAAACAGTGAAAGCGATAGCGATAGAAGATGGTAGTTTTGAAACATCTATTCCAGAGTTATTAGTGTTCAGACGAAGCGAAGTTTCATTACCGATGGCCTGCGTGTATGAATTAGGACTTGGTATTAGTTTGCAAGGTGCAAAACGAGTTGTGCTAGGTGAGCATAGTTATGATTACACTGACGGCCAATCATTGGTAACATCAGTCGATGTGCCTGTTGCGTCGCATATTACTCGTGCCAGTAAAGAGCAGCCGTTTTATGGCCTTTATTTACGCTTAGATGTTCATGAAATCAGCCACATCGTTGCTGAAATGGAATTTACAGGGCAAGACAAGTTCCCTAAACACCAAGCAATGTCTGTGGTTGACACAGATAATGGCTTGCTTGATGCACTTCATCGGCTTCTCAATCTAGACAATGAACCTCAATTAAAAGCTAATCTTGCGCCACTTATTAAAAAAGAAATTGTATTGCGATTGTTAAATAGTCCTCATAGCCCTTATTTAAGGCAAATTGTGATGTCTGGCTCTGCGCACCAGAAAATTGCGAAAACATTGTGTTGGTTAAAAGAAAACTTTACTAGTCAATTTTCAATAGATGATTTGGCTCGTGATGCACACATGAGTCCTTCGACATTTAGGTTGCACTTTCGTGATGTGGTAAAGATGAGCCCGTTGCAATACGTAAAAAACTTGCGGTTGCAAGCGGCAAGGCAATTAATGTTGAATGAACGAATTGATGTTGGTTCTGCAGCACTAAAAGTAGGCTATGAAAGTCCATCTCAATTTAGTCGTGAGTACACGCGCTTTTTTGGTAAACCCCCCATAAAAGATATTTCGGCTATACGACAGCACCAAACAGCATAAAAAAAGAGAGCACATGGCTCTCTCAGTTTAAAAACGTCTTTTTGGCATTCTTAGTTGTGAGTCAAATTCATCGGGGAATAAAATCGTGCCGTCATCTTGCTCTGTCGGAAACACAGCAATCAATAAATCATCTTGTTCGAGTCCCGAAGTCCAGCGACTTAGCCAGTCTTTGACTGGAATGGCTTTTGGCGTACAGTCTTGCCACTCACCGGTTGCCCAGCTTTGCGCGAATTCACGACTAGGCCATACAGGCACGCAGTCATCGTCTTCATTTGAGAGCATCACACAGCCATGCTCATCATTGAGGATCCACACTTGTTTAAACTCTTGAACCGTTTCAAACATATAAGCGAGTCGTTTCTTAGCGCCTAAGGCGAGTACAGCATCAAATTCAGTTTCAACACGTTTGGCAGTTGCATTATTCATGACAGGCTCACTCTTTTAGTTATACACAGCTACACCTTAATCATAAGGTGATAAATTAATATGACAAGTAAAGTTATTAGCTAAATTAATTTACTAATGCAGCAAATAGATCGTCAGCAAGTTGTTGCAGAGATTTTGGGTCTTGATTTGTCAGCGCATAGGTACGAATACCGTATATGCCCATGACTAAAAAGCGTGCCAGTTGCTGAGCTGACTTGCTACTTGCAAATTCGTTATTATCAAGGGCTTTTTGAATTTGCTGTGCGAGGGCATGCTCGTATGCGTTTAAATTACCACGTAGCACATTGCAAATTTGTGGGTCGTTGCCTTCAACCTCAGAAATACTCTTTGTAAGTAAGCACACCTTGGCAACTTCACCTTCAATACATTCATCAACAATCACAGTCAGGTAATGTTTGAGGGTTGATAACACTGACTGTTGATCATTAAAAAGTGCCGTAAATTGTTGGTTTCTATCTTTTTGATACTGCTCGGTGGCAGCCAAAAACAAACCTTTTTTATTGCCATAAGCGGCATATATAGAGCCTGGATGAAGATGAGTCACTTCCTTTAATTTTTGCATACTGGTCTTTGCATAGCCAAATTGCATGAACGCATGCATAGCTTGGCGAAGTACAAATTCAGTATCAAATTCAGCAGTTCTCATTAATGCTCCTATTATTTACAATTGAAGTTTACGTAATCTTGAACGATTATTCAAAATAAACCTTGAAGTTAGTTTATATCGCCCTTATCTTGAATGTATGTTCAAGATAAGGATAGAACCATGAAAACCGATTTACTTTCTTCGTTTAAGTTAAATGACAGTATCGAATTACAAAACCGCGTACTAATGGCACCGCTTACTCGCTGTATGAGTGACGATAACCTAGTGCCAACCCAAGCGATGGTTGATTACTATGCGCGCCGTGCCGATGCCGGTTTAATTATTAGTGAAGCAACCATTATTCGTCCAGATGCCCAAGGTTACCCAAACACACCGGGCCTATTTACCAGTGAGCAAATTCAAGGTTGGAAAAAGGTCACGGATGCTGTGCACGCTAAAGGTGGCAAAATGTTTGCTCAACTTTGGCATGTAGGGCGAGTGGCTCACCCACATTTCTTTGGAGGTGATGTACTGGCACCATCTGCAATCGGCGTTGAAGGGTCGGTACCAAGAATGCGTGAGCTGACTTACGTTACACCAAAAGCTGCCACTATTGAAGACATCCAAGGTTTAATTGCTGATTACGCAAAAGCGGCCGAAAACGCCATTGAAGCGGGTTTTGACGGCGTTGAAATTCATGGCGCAAATGGTTACTTGATTGATCAATTCTTACATTTTGCTGCAAACCAACGTGAAGACCAATATGGTCAAACACCAGAAAATATGTCACGTTTTGCCCTAGAGGTCGTCGATGCAGTGATTGCAGCAATTGGTGCAGATAAAACAGCATTACGCTTATCGCCTGGTGCGTATTTTAATATGACTGAAAGCGAAGGTGATAAAGCTGTATTTGATTATTTATTATCAGCGCTGGAAACACGTAAACTTGCTTACTTACATGCTGGAATTTTTGATGACAGCATGCGCTTTGAAAGCTTAGACAATAAAACAACGTCTGAATATATGCGCGGTGCATACAAAGGTACTTTAGTCGGTGTAGGGAGCTATACCTTTGAGTCAGCTAATCAAGCTATCGATAACAACCAATTTGACTTAATTGCGATTGGTCGTCCATTTATTGCGAATCCGGATTACATCAGCAAAGTTAAAAATGGTGAGCAATTAACACCATACAGTGAAGAAATGCTGGCTGAATTGATTTAAAACACCTAATAACATTATCCAACCAAAAAGCGTCCTGTTAGTTTAATTGGGCGCTTTTCTAATACTTTCTTATTTATTAATCAGTTAAGTCTTAAATCTGCCATCTAAATGCATTAATTTTTTAATTATTGTGTCAAAAATTTTGACCCTAAATGTCATACGCGCTCTGCATACTGTGCCCGCTTACAAATACGTAACCTTGGAAAAACAATGAGCACAGTAACTAAAAAAACAAAGCTAAGCCTTTTAATAGCAACGCTTTTAGCAACATCAGCAAATGCAAACACGAATAACGAAATTGAAGAAATTACGGTGGTTGCAAAGCCAACCAGTTATGCCAATAACGTCATTGAACCTGCCATGCTTGAGCAACAAAGTTCAGTATCAAGTGTGTTAGCCGTAATTGATAACCTACCGGGTATTAGCATCAACGAAGGTGATGCATTTGGTGGTGACGATTGGTCAACCACTATTACTATGCGTGGTTTTAGTATTGATGGTAATCAACAGCAATTAGGTATGACCATTGATGGTATTCCTAATGGTGGTTCTAACTATGGTGGCGGTGCAAAAGCAAACCGTTATCTAGATAGTGAAAATTTAGCAACTGTTGAGGTAGGGCAAGGTACTTCTGATATTGCCTCTGCATCACTAGAAGCGCTAGGCGGTACTTTTAATTTTGTGAGTGCACAACCGAGTACAGAGCAAAGCACCACGTTTGCTTACACTACAGGCGATCACAATGCTAGCCGCTACTTTGTTAAACATGAAACCGGCACGGTGTTCGATAACACGCAAGCCTATATCAGCTACTCGCAAACAGATACTAGCCGTTGGATTGGTGATGGCAGCAATGGCGGTAAGGACAATCAGCACATTGAGGCTAAATTTGTATCGGACTTTAGCGACCTGACAATAACAGGTCGTGTTTCGTATGATGATGTTCACGAAATTAACTATAACAGCATCAGCATTAGCGAATTTGAACAAAACCCTGATTGGGATCGTTTAACGTGGAATTGGACCGGCGTGCCTCATTTTGATCAAATGTTTGCTGAGGGCTGGGGTACATTACGCGAAAATACCCTTGCTTATGTAAAGTTTGATTACGCGTTAAGTGCCACTTCAAACTTAAGCATATCGCCTTATTACCATAAAAACTCGGGTCGTGGTGACTGGATTCCGCCTTATTTAACGTCACCTGTTAATGGTGATGGTAACCCAACATCAATTGGTGGTGAAAATGCTGGCAGCTACGGCTTTACCGACAGCGATGGCAACCCACTTGCACCTGCTGCAGGTTGTACGGCAAGTTTAGAATGGCCATGGTCTTCAGGCCCAGGCTTAAACCCGGCCTGTTACCCTGATGATGCCATTCCGGTTATGTCTTATCGTCATACACACTACAAAAAAGACCGCTTAGGTATGACTGGCGAGTACCAAGTAACTCTTGGCAATCATGACATTGAAGCCGGCTTTTGGTTTGAACAAACAGATCGTGATGAATCACGAGATTGGCATAAAGTGATTGATGCCCGTATCTATCATCATTTTGATCATACGCCATATTGGACTCAGTACAAAAACACCTTCGAAACGGATACTTTTAAATGGTATGTGCAAGACTCAATCAGTTTAGGTGATTTCACACTTAATTTAGGTGCTAAACAGTACCTTGTTGAGCTTCAGCGTTATAACCATTTTGAAGATGAATACTCAGATAAAATCGACAGTGATTCAGACGTACTGTTTAGCGGTGGTGTGCTTTATCAGCTATCTGCAAGCACAGAGCTATTTAGCAGCTACAGCGAAAACTTTGCGGCAATTAAAGATGGTGTACTTGAACGTGATTCATCGACACTGACCGAGATTGAACCTGAAACAGCTGAAAACATCGACCTAGGTGTACGTTACAGTGATGACCGTTTACGCTTAACAGCAACAGCTTATAGCATTGAGTTTGATAACCGTATTACCTTTATTGCCCCGGGCAGTGATACAGATGGTATTGATTACACCATTGGCACGAACGGTTCTTACATCAATGTAGGTGGTATTGAGTCAACGGGTGTTGAGCTATCAGCAAGTTATATGCTGACTGACAAATGGAACCTTTACACATCTTATACGTACAATAACTCTGAGTATCAATCGAACGATCCAAGTGCTTACAACAGTGATGGTGAGTTACTTGAGGAAGCATCTGCAAGCTTCAAAGCGGGTGATGAAGTCATTGACTCGGCACAAGATTTATTTGTGGTATCGGCAGACTATTACAGTGGTGATTTCCGCTTTGGTTTATCGGCTAAATACACAGGTGAGCGTTTAGGTGCATGGACTGATGAACAAACCCGTTCGCGAAACAAGGTTGATGGCTACACCTTGGTTGATTTAAACATTGGTTATAACACTAGCCTTGATTCAGGTGTGTTCAAATCACTCGACCTTGCATTTGTGGTGAATAACCTGTTTGATAAATCATACCTAGCAGGTGGCACAGGTAATGGTTCAACCTACTTTATTGGTGCACCACGTACTGCGGCTTTAACACTTACAGCGCAGTTTTAAATAATAAGCTAACGTTTTAAACAGCCCATCTTTGGTGGGCTTTTTTGCAGGTGAAATATGAAAAAATTAATTTTAGCCACAGCAGTGGTTGCAGCATCACTATTAAGCTTAAGCAGTAAAGCTGCTGACAATGTTGTGCTTGTAACTCTTGATGGGCTTCGCTGGCAAGAAGTGTTCTCTGGGGCAGATAAAAATTTAATTAATAACAGTGATTTTGTAGAAGATACAGATGAACTAAAGGCGCTTTTTTGGCGAAATGACCAAGCACAGCGAACTAAAGCGTTAATGCCATTTTTTAGTGACACATTGGCAAAGCAGGGCGTTTTGATTGGCGATAGAACTCAAGGTTCATTGATGTCGGTAAGTAACCCATGGTACTTCTCATACCCAGGTTACAGTGAAATTTTAACCGGCATTGTAGATGAAAATATCGATAGTAACGATAAAGTTTCTAACCCGAATAAAACCATTTTAGAGAGTTTAAATACTCAGCCTGAATTTAAAGGTAAAACCGCACTTTTTGGCAGCTGGGATGTGTTTCCTTACATTGTAAACCGCGAGCGAAGTGAGGTTTTTGTTAATGCTGGCTTTGAATCCTTTGATGCGGTGAAATCAGAGGAGGTTAGTTTACTAAACCAAATGCAAAGCGAAATTCCGAGTCCTTGGCACAATGTTCGCCTCGACAGCTTTACCTACCGATTTGCCAAACAATATTTATTAAATAAACAGCCGCGTTTGCTTGTTATTAGCTTGGGGGAAACCGATGACTTTGCCCATAACGGTAAATACGATGCCTATCTAAAATCAGCTAAGCAAAGTGATGCGTTTATTCGTGACCTTTGGCAAACAATACAACAAACGCCCGGCTATAAAGACAATACCACATTGATTATTACTACCGATCATGGCCGTGGCAGCCATGCTGATGATTGGCAACATCATAGTTCGAAGCGTGCTTTGGCACGTTCAGAGCAAGGTAAGCAACGTTTTCCAAACGGCATTGTTGGCTCTGAGCATATTTGGCTAGCGGCAATTGGCCCAGATATAAAAGCAACTGGCTTAATTAAGCCAAACAATGAGCTCAAACAAGCGCAAGTGGCTGCAACTGTACTGAGCATTTTAGGCGTCAACATTCAGCAAGTTAACCCGAAAATGGCAGCGCCGATTAAGGAGATCTTAAAATGAGTTTTACACTTAGCTTTTTTAGAAGCGCCTTATCAGGGTTAATGCTGGTTAGTAGTGTGAGTGCGATTGCCGCGCCAAGTAAAATTTTGTTTGGCTCGTGTGGTCATCAAGACAAGCAAATTCCTATTTTTGATGCTATTAACAAAGAGCAAGCCGATCTATTTATGTTCCTTGGCGATAATATTTATGGTGATACCGAAGATATGTCGGTGCTTGCAGATAAATATCAACGCTTAGGGCAAAAGCCGGGCTTTAAAACATTACGTGCGAATACGCCAATAATTGCCATGTGGGATGACCATGATTATGGCGAAAATGACGCTGGCAGCGAATACCCAAAAAAACAGCAGTCACGAAAAATCATGCTCGACTTTTGGCAAGAGCCAGCGGATTCAGCTCGTAGAACTCGTGAAGATGGCATTTACACCTCGTACACTTACGGCGAAGGTGAGCAAACTGTAAAAGTCATCATGCCTGACTTACGTTTTAATCGCGCGCCTTTAAATCATGTATCGGCGAAGACCTATCAACTTGAACGAAAACCCGCAAAACAAGGGCCTTATAGCCCAACAACCGATAAAAATGCCTCTATGCTAGGTGAAAGCCAATGGCAATGGCTCGAACAAGAGCTCAAGTCTGATGAAAAGATAAAAATCATTGCATCAAGCTTACAGCTATTGGCTGATTTTACAGGCTGGGAGTCATGGGCTAATTATCCTGCTGATCGTGAGCGCTTATTTGCGCTTATCAAAAAGCATAAAGTAAACGGTGTGATTATTGTCAGTGGTGATACCCACTGGGGTGAGCTGTCAAAGTATCAACAAAACCTTGACTACCCATTGTACGAGATGACCAGCTCAGGACTTACAGAAAAGTGGAAAGATGTTAGTCCTAATAAACACCGTGTAGGTGATTATACTCATGAGGTTAACTACGGCGATTTAACAATTGATTGGCAAAAAGCAGACCCTACCATTCGCATTGCGCTAAAAGGTATCAAGGGTGATGAGATAATTCACACCGAGTTCGCGTTATCGACGATAAGCCCATACCAGTAAATATTGCCTGCAGCGCATACCCGCATCTAATACCCGGAAACATGGATTAAGCCCTGTTTGCGGGTATTTCTCTCTATCCCATCTAATTAAAATATCTTACACTGTGTCAATTAGTTAGTTTCAAGCAAGGACAGTGTAAAGTGCTGAATATAATTCAATCAAATCGCATGGAAGCACTGCAAGCGCGGTTTCACGCTCTTCTTAAAGTTAATCCATTAACGAGTCCCTTTAAAAAAGAAATTGTGCTTGTGCAGTCACCGGGCATGTCGCAGTGGCTAAAAATAGGTTTAAGTGAACACTTAGGGATTGCCGCTCAGGTTGATTTTCCGCTACCTTCGAGTTTTATTTGGCAGCTTTATCAGCAATTGCTGCCTGATGTACCCAGCGAATCACCGTATAACAAAGCTAACCTTGCTTGGAAGCTGTTTGCGATTTTACCAAACTGCATTGATGAGCCGCTGTACTTACCGCTGAAAACCTATTTAGATGGTGATAGCGAAGGGCAAAAAACCTTTGCCTTGTGCGAGAAAATTGCCGACGTTTATGACCAATATTTAATGTATCGCCCCAATTGGATTGCCACTTGGGAGCAGGGCATCGATGAGCTTGGTGATGTTGATGTGGGCATTGCGCCATGGCAGCCAGATCTCTGGCGTAAGCTGGTGGCGCACAGTAAAGAACTTGGGCAAAGCCAATATCACCGCGCCAACATGCAAGACAAACTCCTTGCAGCCCTTGAAAAAATGGACGCAAGCCTATTACCTGAGCGCATTAGTTTATTTGGTATTTCTGCAATTGCGAGTAGCCAGCTTGAAGTGTTTCAGGCCATTGCGAAAAAAACGCAGGTATTTTTGTTTTTCTTTAACCCTAGTGAACATTACTGGGGCGATACACTCGATGAAAAAACAGCAGCCAAAATTACCGCTAAATATGCTAAACGCCCGCAGTTACAAGCACTTGAAGACAGTGCGAAAAACCCTGATCACGAGTACTTTTTTATCGGTAACCCGTTACTCTCATCGTGGGGTAAATTAGGCCGAGACTATTTTGAGCAGTTACTGCAATTAGATGCGCAGTGGCTTGACGGATTCGATAACGATTTTGATGACAGTTTGTTATCACAAATTCAGTCTGAGATTTACCAATTAGCCTTTAAGGGTGAGTCACTAACGCCAGATAAAGAATGGTTCATCAATGACGAAGGCAAACTGCCAATTCAGTCAGATGATACCAGCATTGTGCTTAGCGATTGCCACACGCCACTTCGTGAAGTAGAACGACTACACGATTACTTGCTTAATTTATTTAATGAAAATAAAGAGTTAACACCGAAAGATATTATTGTAATGATGCCGGATGTTGGCACATACAGCCCGTACATTGAAGCGGTGTTTGGTGGTGCAGAGGGGCGACGCTTTATTCCTTATGCGTTAGCTGATTTAGCTATAGAACAAGAAAAGCCCGTGTTGAGCTCGTTTGCAAGTTTAGCCGATTTACCTTACTCACGCTTTGGTGTGTCTGACATTCTTGATTTACTGCAAGTCACGCAAATTGCCGAGAAATTTAATCTCGAACCGCATGAATATGAGCAAATTGGTTTTTGGCTTGAACGTGTTGGCGTAAAATGGGGCTTAGATGCAGCTCACAAAGACAGTTTTGGCTTACCTGCGATTGATTTAAATACCTGGCAACACGGTTTAAACCGCTTGCTATTGGGTGTTGCACAACGTGATGAACAGTTGCCTTTCTCGGGCATTTACAGTGCCGATGAAGTGGAAGGCATGGCACTAAACACGCTGAATAAACTGATTGAATTTATTGACGTACTGGCACGTTATAAAACCAAGCTACAAGCTGATGCACCACTCAATGAAAAAGCAGAAACGCTAAAAGAGTTATTAGGTGAAGTATACAGTGATGAAGGAGAGCAAAGCTGGGATTTATTAGTTCTACAAAAAGTACTTGATACGCTGATCAAGCATTATGAAAATGGCGATTATCAACAAAACGTTTCGCAGCGCATTGTTAGTTACCTTGTTAAACAAGGTATTCAAGAAAAAGGCGTAGGGCAGCGCTTTTTAGTGGGACAAGTTAACTTTTGTACCTTGATGCCAATGCGGGCTGTGCCATTTAAAGTAGTGTGTATGCTGGGTTTAAATGATGCCGATTATCCGCGTACAGTTCAGCCAATTGGTTTTGACTTAGTACCTTACTCAAAACGCCAAAAAGGGGACCGCTCTCGTAAACTCGACGACCGTTACCTGTTTTTAGAAGCGATTTTAAGTGCTCGTGAGAATCTATACATCAGTTATATTGGTCGCTCATGCTTTGATAACCAACCAAGAATGCCGTCAACCTTAGTGAGCGAACTGCTAGAATATATAGCACGTAGTTTTGAATTTGCAGATCAAGAAACAGACTTAAAGCTTCCAGAGGCGCTGATTAATTATCAGCACTTACAGCCATTCAACCCAGCCTATTATCTGACAGAGAAAAGTGATGATAAGCAAAAAGCAGACAAACCATTAGCAACACAATTACATAGCTATAATCCTGTTTGGATGCCAACTCAAAGTGTCAATCCTGAGCCTCAGCAAGCGCTTAATGTTCAGCCAGAAAGTAGCGTTGAGTTAAGTCAGTTTATTCGCAGTATTTGCCAGCCTCACGAGAGCTTTTATCAGCAAAGCTTGGGTTTACGCTTGCCGCAATTTAACGATATTGCTAAAGATGAAGAGCCGTTTAGCTTAGACGCGTTACGTCGCTACTTTTATCTAGACGAAATTCTCGAAGCCAGTATTCAAGAAATGCCCCTAAACCAAGCGCAAATTATGCAGCGTGGTGAATTACCGCAAGCACACGTTGGTGACTTAGTGTTCGAAAGTATGCAGCACCGAGTCGATGCTCTTGCAGGGCAAGTAAAAGCGCATATTCAAGGTGATGAAGCATTACCCGTTGAAGTAAATATTAAAATTGCCAACACCAGATTAGAAGGTTGGTTAAATCATATATATGGTCAAAAACAGGTGTTTTATCGCACCGCCAGTATTAAAGCAAAAGATGTTATTAGGGGCTTTGTGCATCATTTAGCGGCGCAAATAATGGGTCAGTCAGTTGAAACCCTTATTCTTGGTTTAGACAAGCAAATTAGTTTTTCACCTTTGTCAGAAGACGATGCCCGCAAGTATTTAAACGATTGGTTCTCGCTCTATGAAACGCTTTTAACTCGCCCAGTGGCGTTTTTCCCAGTCAGTGGCTACGAGTATATAAAAACAGATAAAGATATGGTCAAAGCAAACAATAAATTCGCGCCGCAATACATAGGCATGGGTGAAGGCGAAAACCCGTATATTCGTTTAACCATAAAGAGCCTAAAAGACTGTGAAGAGGAGTTTATTAAATGGAGCGAGCTGCTGTTATCGCCACTAGTTGAATTAGCACAGGAGGCAGATCATGCAAACGCTTAATCCAATGAGTATGGCGCTGTGTGGGCAAAGCCTTATTGAAGCCAGTGCTGGTACGGGTAAAACTTACACCATCACTGGTTTGTATTTACGGTATTTGTTGGGCTTACAAAAAGCGACCGGTGAAGATGAACAATTAAATACGCCGCTGAGTGTTGAGCAAATACTGGTGGTGACCTTCACAGAGGCCGCAACGCAAGAAATTAAAGACCGTGTGCGGGCGCGTATAATCAATGCCAGAGATGCTCTGCTTGGTAAAAAGCCCGATGATGAGCTGATTGAGCAAGTAATTAATGAGGTGACTGATAAACACGCGGCATTTGATTTGTTAGACGCCGCGGCAAAGTCGATGGATGAAGCCGCTATATTCACTATTCATGGCTTTTGTCAACGAATGCTGAAACAACATGCTTTTGAATCAGGTGTGGCGTTTAACTTAGAGTTTATTTTAGATGAGCGTGAGCTTATTCAAGAAACCCTCAATGACTTTTGGCGTGCCTTTGTCTACCCACAATCAAAAGAGCGCACGCAAGCAATTACCGATATTTTCCCAGTGCCTGCATCACTGTATTCACAGGTAGTGAGTTTACTAAACAAGCAAGGGGCAACAATCACCCCTGAGTACGACCTTGACGATATATGGCAAGCGCGCGACAACTTTGTGGCAAAAGTACCGGCATTTAAAAAGGCGTGCCTTGAGAGTGAGTTTATTAATGCAGTAAAAGCATCTGATTTAAGTGGCTCAAAAACCCCAGGTCGAAAAAACAGCCTTGCAGCGCTTGAAGAATACCTAAACAATGATGAGTTGTTTTTTGTATTTGGTACCAGTAAATACTCGTTTGAAGTATGGGGCTCTGATAATTTAAACGATCCTGCAAATTACAAGAAAAACGGTAGTTTACTTAGTCATGCAATGGTGGCTCAGTTTGATGAAATGGCCAAACTGAGTAGCCTTATCAACAACGGATTGAATATTGCGATAGTGCAATATGCTGCTAAATGGGTGGCAAATGCATTAGTTAAACGTAAGCAAGAGCAAGGCGTGATCACCCCTGATGACTTATTAAGTAACTTGCATCAGGCGCTTTTAAGTGAGCAAGGCAAAGCGTTAAGTGAAAAAATTGCCGCCTTGTTTCCGGTTGCCATGATAGACGAATTCCAAGATACCGACCCCGTTCAATATGGCATTTTTAGCCGCATTTATGGCATTAAAAACACCACCCTTGCCATGATAGGCGACCCTAAACAGGCTATTTATGGTTTCCGTGGTGCAGATATTTTTACTTATATAGGCGCAAAACAAGCTGTTTCAGAGGACAAACAATACACCCTAGACACCAACTACCGCTCAAGTGAAGGGGTTGTTGATAGCGTAAACCGCTTATTTGCTAAAAATGACAATAGCTTTATTTACAACGACGCAATCCCATTTCAAAAGGTTAATGCAAAAGGAAAACAGCAAGACAAAGCGTTTTTAATAAACGGTGAAATGCCCAGTGCGTTTGAATTTTCGGTTTTTGTTGATGAATACGCAGAAGCGAACAACAAGCCAACTAGCAAAGGGGTGGCTCAACAGGCATTAGCTTTGCAGTATACGAAAAAAATCACTGAGCTACTCAAGCAAGCTGATGCAGGCGATGCGACTATTGCAGGAAAACCACTTACTGCTTCCGATATCTGTGTGTTAGTGCGAGATCGAAACGAAGCACAGCTGATGAAAGCCGCACTTGCAGAAGCTACCATTGCCAGCGTGTATTTGTCGCGTGATAGTGTGTTTAACCAAGAGCTTAGTCACCATTTACTTAACTTTTTAACAGCATTACATGGTCAGTATGATGAGTCATTACTGCGTGGTGTACTTGCCGGGCCATTGTTTTGCTTAAGCTACAACCGCATTTATGAACTTCACGAAAATGAAAGTGCATGGCAAGAGCATCTAAACTTTTTTGCTCAGCTTGCCCATATTTGGCATAAACAAGGCGCCATGGCGATGCTCGAGCGTTTATTAAGCCATAATCAACTCGCAGCGCGTTGGCAAGGCTTAGGTTACAATGTTGAACGCTGGCTTACCGATTTCCGCCATTTAGGGGAAATTTTACAGCAAAAGCAAATTGAGCTTGAGGGAACCCATAGATTGCTGCGTTGGTTTGCGCAAAAAGTCAGTCAACAAGATGGTGAAGCGGTGCAAGTACGCCTAGAAAGCGATGCTAATTTGGTGAAAATTGTCACCATGCACGCCTCAAAAGGCTTAGAGTACCCGATTGTATTCATGCCGTTTGCCTGTGGTTATCGCGAAAGCAAAGAAGCCCTTTATCATAAAGACGGTAAGTTGATTTATGATCTTGCTAAAAGTGATGATGCAATGCAAAAAGCAGAGCAAGAGCGCTTGGCCGAAGATTTACGATTGCTCTATGTGGCGCTGACTCGTGCCGTGCATTTTTGCTCAGTGGGGATGTATAACATTGCGCAAGGTCGCAGTGCTCGTCCGGGCATTCAAAGTACTAGCATTGGCCACGTATTATTTGCAGGGTTAGATGTTAAATCGGGCGATGAATGGCGAGCATTGTTACAAGAATTTTGTAATGGCTCAGCGCACATGCACTATGAGGTATTTACCCAAGCAGATGAGCTTGAAAAGCTAAGATTAGGCAGTTCTGACAGAGAACCAGTCTATAAAGTAAATACTGTTAAAGCAGAGATCCAGCGTGATTGGCGCTCAACCAGCTTTAGTAGCTTAACGCTGAAAAAGCATACTGACCACATTGAACTTGGGCGCAGTGATGAAGACCACGCAAAAGATGAGTTTTTAGCCCAAAATGCAAATGCTATAACACCTTACAGCTTTCCTAAAGGCGCAAAGCCGGGTAGTTGTTTACATGAAATATTTGAGCAATTGGACTTTACCGACCCTTATGCGTTAAAGCGTCCAGCCACTGAGCAAGACGACCATGCACTTGATAAAGTGATCAAAAAATTATTTGAAAAATACCATATTGATGATAGCTGGCAGGAAATGACAGAGCAGTGGATCCTAGCAGCATTGAACTGCCCATTAAACGATAAAGGGCTTAGTTTATCAGTACTTGAACCTGATACGTGTTTGGTCGAAATGGAATTTAATTTACCGTTGTTATCGCTTTCAAGCGATAAGCTTAATCAAGTGTTGGTGCAACATTTTAAATTACCAGGACAGCTTGATTTTAGTGAGGTGCAAGGCTTACTAAAAGGCTTCATAGATTTAATATTTTGCTGGCAGGGTAAGTATTATATTCTTGATTATAAATCGAACTTTTTAGGTAATAGTGCGGCTGACTACCAACATGAGCAACTAGAGCAAGCTATGACCAGTCATCAGTATCATTTGCAGTATTTAATTTATACCGTGGCACTACACCGTTTATTAAAGCAACGTATTCAAGATTACGATAGCGACACGCATTTAGGCGGTGTTTACTACACCTTCTTACGTGGTATGAGCGAAGGGCAAGGGGTGTACTTTAATCAGCTAACGAAACAGCAAATAACTGAGCTTGATAGCTTATTCGCACAAGGAGCCATGCTATGAGTCAAATGACATTCGGCTTTGATGATCATGAACCCCACGAGCCTATGAATAAGCAATCAAACAGTAATGAACAGGCTAGTAAAAATCAACAAGTAGAACAATCAACGAAACATGTTGAAAACGATTCAGCGTTGCCTGCTATAGAAGTTAAAACTCAGCCTCTATTGAGTTATTTGCTTGAGGCAAAACGTATTCGCTTGGTTGATGTTAAGCTCGCAGAGCTTTTAACCGGTTCACAAACACTGATAGAGAATAACGATACAGCGCACAGTGAGGTTTTTTACCTGATTTTATTGCTTGCGGCAGCGCAGCAAAGTCAGCACAGCTGTTTAGAGCTGGCTAATATAAACTGGCAAAATCCGTTTGAAATTAAACAGCAAAGCTTAGCTGATGCCAGTATCGCAGCCCCTGAGGTTTTAACGCCGTTTGATATGGAATTTGGTCTTACTGAGGCCGTTAATAGACTAATGCATGCTGAGTGCGTAGGGGACGACAAGCCACTGCTATTGTTTGCTAATAAACTTTACTTTGCCCGTTTGGCAGAGTACGAAACCACACTGGCATCGCGTTTACATCATTTAGCAACGAAAGAGCTCACCCTTGATGAAGCTGCATTAAAGGCATTACTTGAGGTGTATTTTCCAAACAGTGAACATACAACCAACCCAAGCGATCCTATTAAAACATTAAACTGGCAAAAAGTAGCCTGTGCGATAGCTGCAACAAAAGGCTTTAGTGTGATCACTGGCGGCCCGGGTACCGGTAAAACCACCACGGTAACTAAGCTACTAGCCATATTACAATCTTTGTATGCCAGTGCACCGCTAACAATAAAGCTGGTTGCACCGACAGGTAAAGCGGCAGCTCGTTTAACCGAGTCGATTTTAGGGGCGAAGCAAAAGCTCAGTATGATCCCTGAGAATATCGCGCCACTTATTCCAGACAGTGCGCAAACGATTCACCGCTTACTTGGCGTTATTCCGCATACTAATAAGTTTCGCCATAACAAGCGTAACCCGCTGCATTTAGATGTTCTGATTATTGATGAAGCATCGATGGTTGATTTGTCGCTTATGGCAAAACTAATCGAAGCACTACCTAGTCATGCAAGGCTTATTTTACTTGGCGATAAAGACCAATTAGCTTCGGTTGATACGGGCAGTATTCTAAGTGACCTATGCCAAGGGTTAGAGCTTGGCAAAATGCCTGATTACAGCAGTGAAAGAGCTGCGCAGCTTAATCGCGTTTGTTTTAATAATCAGAGCGCTATACCCGCGGCGAGCAGCCATTTTGTACTTAACGATTGTATTGCGTTTTTACAGCAAAGTTATCGTTTTGATGGCAGCAGCGGTATTGGTCAATTAGCACAAGCTGTAAATACCAATAACAGTGGGTTACTGGGCTACGTTGAGCAAACGATTAATCAAGGCGGTTTTAAAGACCTTAAACTTAATTACAGTGTAATCAGTAAACCTATTGAGTATTTTGTGCAGCAAGCGGCCTTGCAATACCACGATTATTTGCATCTTATCCAGCAAGGGGCAAGTGTTGCCAGTGTGCATAAAGCATTTGCGCACTATCAGTTACTAGCTGCCGTCAGAGAGGGAGATTATGGAGTAAATAGCCTTAATCAGCGTATTGAAAAAGCACTTACTCAACAAGGCTTAATTGCGCCATATCAAAGGCACTATGTGGGTATGCCAATAATGATCAGCCAAAACGACTATCAGTTAAAACTGTTTAATGGCGACATAGGTATTTTAATGCATGATGAGCAAGGTCAGTTAAAAGCCATGTTTATTGATGAACAAGAAAACATTCGTGCCTTTTCACCAGCACGTTTACCCGCTCACGATAAAGTATATGCAATGACTATTCATAAGTCGCAAGGCTCAGAGTTTGCTTACACCGCGATGATTTTACCGCCAATTAAACAGGCTAATCAGGGGATTAACAGACAGTTGGTTTACACGGGGATCACCCGCGCGAAAACCACATTTGAGCTGGTGGCCGATAAAAATGTATTGCTAATGGCAATGAATAAATCTGTTACTCGTGCATCAGGTTTATACGATAGGTTAAAACATGAAGCTCGTTAAAGTAACCGACGTCCAACTTAACCAGTTAATGGATTGGTTTAACACAGAGGCAGAACTGCGTATTTGGTCAGGGCCATTTTTTAACTATCCATTTGATACACAAAGCTTTAAAAAAGATTTAAACCTAGATGCGCTGAATTCCTACGCGTTGGTTAATGGCGATGGCCAGATGCTTGGGTTTGGTCAATACTATTTACGTGAAGGGCGTTGTCATTTAGGGCGGTTAGTTATCGCGCCAAGCGAGCGTGGCAAAGGTCTTGCAAAAGTGCTGATAAATTTACTGGGAGAGCAGGGTAAACAGCAGTTGCAGTGCGATAGCTTGTCTTTGTTTGTGTATACCCACAATACCCTTGCTAAAACGGCCTATGAGAAACTGGGTTTTATACAAACCCAGTACCCAGCTGACATGCCACTCGACGGGTGTATTTATATGACCTGCTAAGAGCGTTTAAAGCTGCTTTTACGAAACAGGTTAGGTTGCCAACCAAAATGGATGGCGCCTAATCTTAAAAATACCGTCACAGCAAATGCGCCAATAATGCACCAAATATAACTTACCTCAAGGGTGAATAAGGCAGCATAGGTTAACCCTCCCGATAAGCAAGCGGTTGAATAAAGCTCTTCACCCATAACTAGAGGCACTTCTCGGCAAATTACATCGCGCATCAAGCCACCAAAAATACCAGTGGTCATGCCCATAGTAATTGCAACAACCATATCAGCTCCTTCTATTAGTGCCTTTTCTATACCGATAATATTGAAAATTGCCATACCTACGGCATCCATTAACAACATGGTGGTGTTACTTAAATCGGGTAAATGACGAATCGATAAAATGGAGGCAAAAATGGCAATGTAAGTAGCATATAAATAATCTGGTTGGGCTATCCAAAAGACCGGCTTATTGAGCAAAATATCGCGTAATGTTCCACCTCCTATTGCTGTTACCGTGGCAACCACCACTACACCAAAACCACCGACACTTTTTTCATGACCTAGTAAGGTGCCAGAGATTGCAAAAAATGCTACACCGATAATGCTTAAAAAGTGAAAGTATTCTGATGTCATGAGGCTTCCTTACCTATTTGATAGTAAGTTAACCTTAGCAAAATGAACTTTATTGATGCTGAACAGATAAGAAAATAGGGCGGGTAATGATGTTACCCGCCGGTATGAGAGTATTGATTATTTAAGGTAATCAATCACTAATTGCGTCATTGCATTTACTCCAAGCTGTAAAGCTTTCTCGTCTGCAAAAAAGTGTGGTGAATGATTACTTGGCGCTGTAACAGCATCTTGACCTTTTGGTGTTACACCTAAGAAAAAGAACATTCCTGGTGTTTCTAAGGCGTAGTAACTAAAGTCTTCTGCACCTGTGATAAGTGGGGTTGTGATCAGGTTTTCTTTGCCAACCACACCTGCAAGTGTTGGGGCCATTTTCTTGGTAAGTTCAACATCGTTCACTGTTACTGGGTAACCATGGTCAATGTGAACATGCGCTTCTGCGCCACCAGATTCAGCCACCATCTCAGCGGTTTTAGCTAAACGTTTTTTAATGTCAGCGCGCATTTCTTGGTCAAAGGTACGAATTGTGCCAACCATTTCAACTTGATCTGGGATGATGTTGTTACGTATACCACCATTAATGGCACCAAATGAAACCACTGAAGGCGCTTTGGTTACATCAACTTGGCGTGAAGCAATGGTTTGAGTTGCCATAATAATTTGTGATGAAGCTACAATTGGGTCAACACCATTCCAAGGACGAGAACCGTGAGTTTGGCGGCCTTTTACTGTGATTGTAAATTTATCGGCGCTGGCCATTAACGGTCCTTCACGAAAACCAATTTGTCCGGTATTAAGTGAGCTGGTTACGTGTAAACCAAATACGGCTTCTGGCTTTTCTTTAAATAAGCCTTCTTTAAGCATAAGCTCAGCACCGCCTTCTTCGCCCTCTGGAGCACCTTCTTCAGCAGGTTGGAAGACAAATAGAATATCACCTGCTAGTTGGTCTTTAATTTTAAATAAAGACTCCGCTGCCGCCATTAAAATAGCCACATGGTTATCATGACCGCAGGCATGCATTACGCCAACTGTATTACCTTTGTATTCAGCTGTTTGAGTTGACGCGAATGGTAAATCTACTTGCTCTTTAACAGGTAATGCATCCATATCAGCACGCAGCGCAATAAGCGGACCTTTTTTACCACCTTTCAGTTTGGCAACGACACCTGTATGAGCAACACCTGTTTGTACTTCAAGGCCTAAAGAGCGTAAATGCTTAGCTACGTATTTGGCAGTTTCAAACTCACGGTTACTAAGTTCTGGGTTTTGGTGTAAATGACGGCGCCATTTAATGACTTTTTCGCTGACGCTTTTATTTGCAGATTTAAGTTCAGTATTAATATCACTAGCAAATGCAGGGGTAGAAATAGCACTGAGAAGTAGGCTGGTCGAAAGTAGTTTGTTTAACATCCCGTATCCTTTTATTATTTAGAAATCCAAACAACCTCAAAATACGAGTTTCAGTTGGAAATAAAAGCGGTTTAGGCAAGGCATTGATTGCAAGTAATAGATGTTCTATTGTTAAAATCAATAACGCAGTATAAATCGCTTTTAAACCAATCCTTTGGGCGCTTCGCAGGCACTTACTCTCATCGTTGTTACTTCTTAAAAGGAAATGCCATTCTTGCAAAGTAACGCCTTGATATTAAGCACCTGTGAAACGCTGAATTCTGCATTTTGAGGTGGCTTGGATATATGCACACTACACTAATGTAAAGGATAAACACTTGAATGAACAAGACCTTTCGGTTATTAACCAAGATAAATGGTTTAAAAATCGAACACAATTATTTAGGGACAAGCTAGTAAAAAATGCTAAATTAATCACCTTAAATGCCGGTGATGCATTGTTTTTGCGTGGTGATGAAAATAATGGTCTGTATTGTGTTATTAATGGCGTGCTTAGAGTTTCTGGCGTTAATAACCAAGGCAAAGAAGCTGTACTCAGTTTTGTAACCAGTGCAATGTGGTTTGGTGAAGTTGCTTTGTTTGATGGTGGTCAACGCACCCACGATGTGTATGCACAAACTACGGTAAGGCTTTTACACGTATCAGAACGGGCATTAACTCAGTTATTACAAGATCATCCCGCTTATTGGCATGATTTTGGGCTGTTGCTTACTAACAAAGTGCGAAATCTGTTTGATTCATTAGAAGATCACGCATTACTAACTGCAAAGCAAAAGGTGATTAAGCGCTTATACATGCTTTATCAGTCATCACTGCAAAACTGTTTGCCGCTTACCCAGCAACAACTTGCCGATATGACCTATCTAACACGGCAAACTGTTAATCAAATTTTGCAATCCCTGCAAGCTGATTCAATTATTAATCTTAAATATCAAACGATTGAAATAATTGATATCGATAAATTGCAATCTCAATGCTAATTTGGAACTAAAATTGCTACAAAGCTGTAATCAAGCTTAAACGGAAGACAACTTGTGGCAATTACGTTTCATAATCAATATAACCCTTATCACACTTCGGCTGCTACTAAGCTTTCGCAAACGGCCCGCCCTGAGGGTGTGAAGGCCATGCATACGCCTGCATCTTCAGCACACCAACTTTTACAAAAGCAGTCTGAGCCCAGTTCTTTTTTAGTACAGGCGCAAGAAGCCTTGGTTTATCAGCGACTCGGGGTTGATAAAGAGAAAATTGACGAAATAAAAGCGCAAATAGAAAAACTTGCCGAACAAATGCAGCAACAAGGTGCCGACACCAAAGCACTGCAAGAAAAAATGAATGAGCTGCAAGCGATGCTTGATGAAGAATATCAAAAAGGACGCGAACGCATGGATATGCAGCCAGAGGCCGACAAAGGCAAGATAATTGATGCGCTGATTTGATATGCGAGTTTAATAGAGCTAGTTAAAATGTCGGATAGTTGACATTCTTGCTAGTAAATTATCTGCTAATCTGAGTTTTGAACACAGTTTTGGCAGGAAAATATAATGAAAACATTAAAACAACAACTGACAAATTACGCCCTTTATCACCGTTCTAAACGCAATATTTACACCCACTTTATTGGCATTCCATTAATTGTGTTTGCAATTATTTGTTTATTGCAACGCGTCACGCTTATCTCTGAGCCTGTTGTCATCTCTTTAGCAACCGTGGTGATTGGGCTCACTTGTCTCTATTACTTAATGCTTAGTTTATCGATGGGGTTAATTATGGCTGTATGCTTAAGTGTGTTAAGCATTGCTGCTGAGCCTGTGGTGTCGCTTTCAACACAATTATGGCTAGCCTTAAGTATTGGCAGTTTCGTTGTTGGTTGGGTTTTTCAGTTTATTGGTCATTATTTTGAAGGTAAAAAGCCAGCCTTTGTTGACGATTTAATTGGTTTGATAATAGGGCCTTTATTTGTATTAGCCGAGTTCTTGATTATGCTTGGTTTTTATAAAGATATTGCTGATTATATCGAACAACATGCTGGGCCTAACAAAGCATAACAACAATAATAAGGAACACATATGCAATTAAATGGTAAAAAAGTTTGGGTAACTGGGGCATCTTCTGGAATTGGTGAAGCACTTTGTGAGCAACTGGCGGCAAAAGGGGCAACGCTAATATTGTCTGCCCGCAATGAAGATAAACTCAATAAGCTAAATAAACGACTCGGTGGTAATCATCACGTAGTCCCCCTTGATTTGGCAAAACCCGAAACCTTACTTGAAGATATGCCTGCGGTGATAGAGCGACTTGGACAAGTTGATGTGCTTATCAATAACGGTGGGGTGTCGCAGCGTAGCTTATTTTTAGAAAATGAATTTACGGTTTATCGCCAACTGATGGAAGTGAATTACTTTGGTTTAATTGCCTTAACTAAGGCGGTCGTACCGCAAATGGTGAAGCAAGGTATGGGGATGGTGGTCTCAATTAGCAGTGTCGCAGGTAAAGTTGGTTCGAAGTTTAGAACTGGTTATTCGGGCTCTAAGTATGCGGTAGTCGGCTTCATGGATTGCTTAAGAGCAGAATTAGCTGATAAAAACATTAATTGCCTGACCATTTGCCCAGGTTCAATTAAAACAGCCATTGCACATAACTCATTAGATGGCCAAGGTAAGCCACAAAATAAGCCAGAGCATTCAATTGAGAACGGCATGGATGTCGCTAAAGCCGCTGCAAAAATGATTAAAGCCATTGAAGCTGAAAAAGATGAGGTTGTAATTGGTGAAGGCATAAGTGGTTTAGCACCGACCATTAAGCGCTTCTTTCCGAGCTTCTTTAATCGGCTAACGGCAAAAATGAATTACCGATAATTCGCTATTATTTATTAGTAAATGATTCTCAGTAAACAATGTGCAACTTGGCTTGCACATTTTTTGTACCAAACGGTCGAATTATTATCACTATAATCTATAAAAGGCACTAGTTTGCTATGGTTAAACGGGGATAGATTAGCTTACAATGGGGTAAAAGTAGTCCAAACAAGAGAGAATAACAATGGCCGCATTTGGTACTGTATTTATGCCACAAATGATCCAAGCACGTTTTGCTGATAACTCATGGAGTGAAAGCGCGCTGGTCCCATCTGATAAAATCGAATTACATGCGGGTGCTCACGTATTACATTACTCAAGCACCTGTTTTGAAGGATTAAAAGCATTTCGTCACGAAGATGGCTCGGTCTATATCTTTCGTATGGATGCTAACATTGCTCGTATGAAACAAAGCTCTAAGTTACTAAACTTACCTGACTTTGAAGAAAGCATGCTCGAGCAAATGATCAAAGACATTGTAAAAGAGTACGCAGACGAAACACCAACACCTCCGGGTTCTATGTATATTCGCCCAACTCACATTGGTACAGAAGCAGCAATTGGTAAAGCCGCTGCACCGTCAATGAGCTCACTTCTTTATGTATTACTTTCGCCAGTGGGTGATTATTTTTCAGGTGGTGCAACGGCATTACGCGTATTACTTGAAGAAGACGGCATGCGCTGTGCTCCACACATGGGTATGGTTAAAAGTGGTGGTAACTACGCAAGTGCATTAGGCCCAATCTTAGAGGCTCGTTCAGAACATCAAGCAGACCAAATTTTGTTCTGCCCAGGTGGCGATGTTCAAGAGACTGGTGCTGCAAACTTTATTCTAATTGATGGTGATGAAATCATCACAAAAGCGCTTGATAGCACATTCTTACACGGCGTGACGCGTAATAGTATTTTAACGATTGCGAAAGATTTAGGTATGACGGTATCTGAGCGTAATTTTACCGTTTCTGAGTTGCTTGAAAGAGCTGCTAAGCCAGGAACTGAAGCAGCGTTATCGGGTACTGCTGCGGTACTTACTTCGGTTGGTACGCTTATTCATAACGACCAAGAGTTTAAAGTAGGTTCGGGTGAGCCGGGTGAGAAAGTCGCTAAATTACGTCAAGCACTGAATGATATTCAATGGGGTAAATCAGCAGATACACATGGTTGGTTAACAAAAGTATAATCTCAAGAGTGTTTACTTGTGTAAGTTTATAAGAGCCACGCCAATGCGTGGCTTTTTGTTTTTACATTGGTTTACAGCGCATTTCGTGATTAACCGCAAATAACTAGACATTCTAATGTATTAATTTTACTTTCATTTCATTAACAATAACTAAAAGTAAAGTGATTATGATTAAGAAAACATTAGCATGTGCAATTGTTGTTGCATTGGCGGGTTGCGGTGAGTCTACCCCTACAAAAACAGAACAAACAGTAAAAACTGCAGAGGTTAAAGCTGCTGTGAATTATCCAGAAACTAAAAAAGGCAATGTTGTCGACGAATACTTCGGTGAGAAAGTAGCCGATCCATATCGTTGGTTAGAAGACGATATGAGCGACGAAACTGCACAGTGGGTAAAAGCCGAAAATGACGTTACTTTTTCTTATCTAAAAAATATTCCTTATCGCGATGAACTTAAAACTACACTCGAAAAGTTAATGAATTATGAAAAAGTGACAGCCCCATTCAAAGAAGGTGAGTACACTTATTTTTATAAAAACGATGGCCTGCAAAATCAGTACGTGGTGTATCGTAAAAAAGGTGACTCAGAAGCTGAAGTTTTCTTAGATCCTAATACCTTCAGTGCTGATGGAACAACATCAATGTCGGGCTTAACTTTTACAGAAGACGGCACCTTAGCTGCCTATCAAATTTCTGAAGGTGGTAGTGACTGGCGTAAAATCATTATTATTGATACGGCAACAAAACAGCCTATTGAAGAGGCATTAGTCGATGTTAAATTCAGCGGTATCTCTTGGTTTGGTAATGAAGGCTTCTATTACTCAAGCTACGATAAGCCAAAAGGAAGTGAGCTTTCTGCAAAAACGGATCAACATAAAGTTTATTATCACAAATTAGGCACAGCGCAAGCTGATGACCAATTAATTTATGGTGGCACAGAAGCACAGAAACATCGCTATATTGGTGCTGAGGTTACTCGTGACAATCGCTATTTAATTATTGCTGCAAGCACTTCGACATCAGGTAATAAGTTATTTATCAAAGATTTAACTAAGCCTGATAGCAAGTTAGTGACAATTTTAGATAATACAGACTCAGATACATCAATTATAGATAATGACGGTACAAAGCTTTATTTAGTGACTAACTTAAACGCACCAAATAAGCGTGTTGTTACTGTGGATGCTGCTGATCCAAGTCCTGACAACTGGCAAGATTTAATCCCTGAAACTGAGAATGTATTGAGCATTTCAAAGGGCGGTAATTACTTCTTTGCTAAGTATATGGTTGATGCTATATCGCAAGTAAAGCAATACGATAAATCAGGTAAACTTGTGCGTGATATCAGCTTACCAGGTGTGGGTACCGCGTATGGCTTTAGCGGTAAACATGATGCACCAACACTGTATTATTCATTCACTAATTACACCACTCCAGGCAACATTTACTCGTTTAATGTTGAGTCTGGCGAGTCTGATGTGTATCGCAAGTCAGGCGCTAAATTTAACAGCGAAGAATATACTTCAGAACAAGTGTTCTACACATCGAAAGATGGCACTAAAGTTCCGATGATTATTTCGTACAAGAAAGGCACCGAGCTTAATGGTAAAAATCCAACTATCTTATATGGCTACGGTGGTTTTAATGTAAGCTTAACGCCAAGTTACAGCCCGACAGTTGCTGCATGGCTTGAGCATGGTGGTGTTTATGCTGTTGCTAATATTCGTGGTGGTGGCGAATACGGTAAAGAATGGCATGTAAATGGCACACAGCTTAAGAAACAAAATGTATTTGATGACTTTATTGCTGCGGCTGAGTACTTAAACGAAAAACAATACAGCTCACCTGATTATCTGGCGGTACGTGGTGGCTCTAATGGTGGCTTGTTAGTTGGTGCGGTTATGACACAGCGCCCTGAGTTATTTAAAGTCGCGTTACCTGCTGTAGGTGTTTTAGATATGCTCCGTTACCACACCTTTACAGCGGGTGCTGGTTGGGCGTATGACTACGGCACCAGTGAGCAAAGTAAAGAAATGTTCGAGTACTTAAAAGGCTACTCGCCAGTTCACAATGTTAAAGCGGGTGTTAGCTACCCAGCAACCTTAGTGACAACAGGGGATCATGATGACCGTGTAGTGCCTGCGCATTCATTTAAGTTTGCTGCTGAACTGCAAGAAAAAGGTGCGAAACAAAACCCATATCTTATTCGCATTGAAACAAATGCAGGGCATGGTGCAGGTACGCCAACAAGTAAGATCATCGACCAATATGCTGATATTTATGGTTTTACCCTCTATAACATGGGTATTAAATCGCTATAAGGAAGTGTTTGCTTAACAAACATTGAAAACGCCGAGCTTAAGCTCGGCGTTTATATATCCATCAAATTAACTTTTATAAATCTATTCCCAGTGCGAAAATCATTTTGTAATCTTCTTTTTCTGGTACCACACCGTTTTCATCGGCAATAGGGTCGGCTAAGTAATCCCATACTAATGACATGTCAAAATCGATATCATCTGTGATCTCAAATTCAAACGCAGCCATTGCATATTGTGAATCACCCCCGGCGTCACTATTAGCCGTCAAATAACGATAATTAAGTGAAAAATCAATTTTCTTGGTTACTTCTAATTCATAATTTGTAGATATGAACCAAGACATTGATGAGTTGCTTTCATCTTCGCCTTCAGCAACAGTGTCAAATTGCGTTTTTTGGTATGCTGGCCCTGCTGTAAAATCCCATTCTGTTTTATCTGTATCCATTACATAGTAACCAACACCTGCGCCTACAGTGTATTTATTAGCGATATTTTGGAACGGATCACGATAGTACTCAAAGAAAATAGGGCGGTAATACATTTTTTGTGTATAAAACCAGTCATAAGTGCCGTTAGCACGAATGTTGTTTTTAGTAACTTGATTATCGCTAGTAGTCCGGTAGCCCAAAATTTCAGATAAAAAACGACTAGATGCAGTACGGCGTTTGATATCAGCTTTAACAGAATACTCAGTTTGGTCTGTATTACCGCGAGCTAAATCTGCACCCATCGACAATTTTATAGTCCATGCACTAAGTTCACTTTCTACTGAAGGAGCAATAGAGACTAAATCGCGATAACGGTACTTAGCAGGTTGTTCACCCACTTTGATAAAACCACCGGATATATTAAGTGCGCCGCTTAGCTCCTTCCCATCGTTAAAACGAACTGTATGGTGGCGGTCAGAGATAATCATGTAGACATCTTCACGATCGATTATTAATGTGTCGAGCACATCACTATCGAACTCGATCTCTTTATCATACATTGAGACAAGTTCACCTTTAAGCCACTCACCAGAGTTTAGTCGTATCCAATCAAATCGAGAGGCATCTTTAATTATTAAATTTCGCTCTTCAAGTAACGGATCAGGAAGTTGTTCTGCGCTATAGCAGGTAAATGTACTTACCATTATAGCGCTTAAAAGTAGGTGTTTTTTGAGCATCATTTCAATCCCTGTTAAATAGAATGCATCCAAAGAGGAGTGGTTATTTTCTAATAACCTGTTTAATTTTAGAACAGTTTTCAGCTGTATTCAAAAACTAGTCAAGAAGTAGGTAAAAACAACCTCTGATATGTTTTATAGGCATATTCATCACTCATCCCAGCCAAGTAATCACAAATTATACGCATAGCATTATCTTCTTGCTGATGAGCGTTAAGCCACATGTCTTGGGTTGTTTCAGGTAATAAACGCATGGGGTCACTAGCAAAGGCACTAAATAATTCAATTAGCAGATTTTGCCCTTTAAACTCAACTTGCTGCATTTTTGGCTCGCGAATTAACCGTTTAAAAACAAAATGCTTTAGCACGTTGAGAATTTCAGCAAATTCATCAGGTAAACTTACAGTGTACTGTAATATTTCAGATTCAAAATCAGCATTTTGTACAATTAATTTGGCATTAATTATAAAGGTGTTAACCAACTCACCAATGGCGTCCTTTCTTTCATATTCATGATGGGAAAACAGTCTAGCTGTAATCGAACTTAAGTGTGTTGTTAACCAAGCAGAGTCTAATTCTTGTAATTGTACTAAGGCATGGTTTTGCCAATCTGCAAGGGTTAAAACTTCAGTGGCTATGGCGTCTTCTAAATCGTGTACGGCATAAGCAATATCGTCAGCCAATTCCATAATTGCTGAATCTATTGATTTATAGTGAGTTTTAGCTCTAAATTCATCAACCTTATAGTGACTACTCAGCAGTTGTTTATCATTATTCGACAGTGGGTCAATAATCCAATCGAAAATATCTTTATCATCTTGATACAGACCTTTAGCTGGTCGCCAATGGTCGGCTTTGATAAAGCTACGCTGTTCACTTTTTGGTGGAATGGTGTGCCACAAGTCATCAATAAAGGCTGGGTATTTAATAAAGCCAAGCAAGGTGCGTCTGGTTAGATTCATGCCATATCCATTAGAATAAGGCTCAAGTTTAGAAACTATTCTCAGGGTTTGGGCATTACCTTCAAAACCACCATGATCGCGCATCATGTAGTTTAATGCTATTTCACCACCATGACCGAAAGGTGGATGACCGATATCATGAGCAAGACATAAGGTTTCAAGTAAACTACCACTCGGAAAATTCGTAAATTCAGGGTGTTGCTTTTTTAAGTGGCGTAATAATCCACTACCAATTTGTGCAACTTCTAAAGAATGAGTAAGGCGAGTTCGGTAAAAATCATTTAAGCCAATACCCATAATTTGGGTTTTAGCCTGCAGACGCCTAAATGCTGCAGCATGTATGATACGAGAGCGGTCAACTTGCCAAGCTGAGCGGTTATCGTTGGGACGATATTTTTGCTGATCAATAATGCGAGCTTGCCAAGATTGGCACATAAAAATAACCTTCCTATTTCTCGTTTGGTTGCATTTAAGTATACGCAAGCGCTTGAAAATTGCGAGTAAATTGGCGGTTCATAACGCTTCTTTAGTTATACTTTAAGATACTATCTCAGGGCTAATTCGCCAAAAAATGTCTGCTTTGGTATACTTCGCCATTGTGTGTGCGTGAAGTTACCGCATATTAGTAAAAGTTTATTTGAGAGAATACATGCTGAATTACGTTTTTAGAGCTTTACTGGCCGCTTTTTTTGCATGGGCGTTGTTGTCGCCATTTATGGATAAAGATACTCTGGATGAGGGGGATGAACAGTCACAGACAACACCTATTGGCACTCAGCGCGTAATCAAAAAAGAAAAGCCATTACATAATGTAAAACTGCCTGATTTTGCAGCGTTTACTGATGTGAAAGAAAAGAAACATGCATTTTTTGACTTTATCCGTCCTCATGTTGAGGCTGAGAATAAAAAGATCCTACAGCAACGTGCGCTCATAGAAATTGCACGCATGATGCTTGAGTATAATGAGCCGCTAAGTAGTAAACAGCAATCAGATATTAAGAAAATACTGACCAGCTACAAGTTACCAACCACTATTGATACCTTATCACTGACCCAAGCTCTGCGCCGTGTAGATATCATTCCAAAAGAACTTGCGCTTATGCAGGCGGCTAACGAATCAGCATGGGGTACGTCACGTTTTGCTCGAATTGGCTTAAACTTTTTCGGCCAGTGGTGTTATAAAAAAGGCTGTGGCATGGTACCACGTCGTCGAGCCAACGAAGCCGCTCATGAAGTGACTGCTTTTAAATCGGTACGTGCTGCTGTAAGCTCATATTTTAAAAATATTAATACTCACGCAGCGTATAAAGATTTACGATCAATTCGAGCCGATTTACGTCGCCAGCAAAAGCCAATTGATGCTACTAAGCTAACACAGGGCTTGTTGTCGTATTCTGAGCGCGGTGAAGCGTACATAGAAGAATTAAATAAAATGATAAATCAAAACAGAGCTTACTTTGATGAATAAATTCCTTCCGTGGTTAAAATTTACAACCATTGCGGTTGCACTAGGTGCAGTTGCCTCTAAGGCCGCTGCTACTGAATTTGTTGTTGCATACGATGGTTTTTATGATCGTTTGAAAGTCGTTAATAAAGGCGAATTTCAATACGCTCAAGTTAATTTTTATTTGTCTGATATTGCTACTAACGAAGTATGTACAATCAAATCAGGTAAAATAATTACAGAGAAACAAGAATTTGACTTAACTTATACAGATAAAGCTCAATTGCTTTTACCTTTTGATAAGCAGCTAGATACAGATAAAGCCGTTATTGTTGTTCAACCAGAAAATCCAAAACATGATTGTCAATTAAGGTTGCAAATTGAAGCAACTGATCTGGCTGATTTTGAGCTTAGTAAAGCAAACTTGTATACGTTAAATGAAGAATTTGACGAGCTACTATCTGATTTGTCGGGCTTTTTCGTTAGCAAATTAATGTGGTTTTTGCTGCCTGAACAACAAGGTGTTGTACTAAAATTTAACGGCCAAGATGCTATCTCGGCAAACGGTGTTAGCTGTAAGGAGCAACGTTGCTCAATTAAGGTTTCTGATGACTGGCAAGATGATGAAACGGTATTAAGCAGTCATGCTAAGCTTATTAGCGCCACGCCTTGGATCGTTAAATAACCACTATACATCGGCTAAAATCGTTTAAATATCGACAAAAGGGATCTTATTAAGGCCCCTTTTTCAATGTTGAGAAGATAGTTCTTGTGTCTCTTTTTTTAAAAGTTTATCTCGTTACTTTGGTTTAGTATCAAAATTGAAAATTCAATATAAATAAAGCAATTTATATAACAGCTTCTCTTGTCTAGTTTATTCCCTCATTTAATTTTTTTTCTAATTACTTGTATTGCAGCGCAGTTTAAGTAACAGCTTGTATTTAGATATGAAAACGGTATGAAGATATAGGTTTTATCTGATTGTTTTTTACTATAGAAAAAGGGCTTGATTTTACTTTTATAGGCTTATTTTTAATTAGCTATAAAGTGCTAACTTTATATTTTTTAATGATTTTTCAAGAAATAAAAATATAGATTTAGATCAAGTTACTTAGCAATAACTGGCTTAAAGTAAAACTATAAAGATCTCAATATAGGTACTTATAGTTTAAAAGGAGTCGTTATGCAGACAGTCAATGTCGAACCTGTATCAGTTAAAAAACAGAAATTAGCCGAAGCCAATGCGAAACAGGATGTAATTTTTGATTTAAATGTTAAAAACCCAAGCCTAAAGTGGAATGCAGACGGTAAATATCCATATAAACGCAAAATGGACCTGGTTGAATACGAGCGCCATAAACACGAACTGCAAATTGAACTTTTGAAAATGCAAGGTTGGGTAAAAGAGACCAATCAACAAATAGTGGTTTTATTTGAAGGTCGAGATGCGGCGGGTAAAGGAGGCACTATTAAACGCTTTATGGAGCATTTAAATCCGCGTGGTGCGCACGTAGTGGCTTTAGAAAAACCAACTTCAAGAGAGCGAGAACAATGGTACTTTCAGCGTTACATTAATCACCTGCCAAGCAAAGGTGAAATTATACTATTTGATCGCTCTTGGTATAACCGAGCCGGTGTAGAGAAGGTAATGGGCTTTTGTGATGATCACGAATATTTAGAGTTTATGCGTCAAACACCACAACTTGAACGTATGTTGGTGAATAGCGGTATTAAGCTATTTAAATATTGGTTTTCGGTCAGTAGAGAAGAGCAATTCAGACGCTTTAAATCACGTCAAAACGACCCGCTTAAGCAATGGAAGCTGAGTCCGGTTGATATGGCATCATTGGCTAAATGGCATGATTATAGTGACGCGAAAGATGCGATGATGTTTCATACCCATACAAAAGATGCGCCTTGGACACAAATTCGCTCTGATGATAAAAAACGGGGTCGTATCAACTGTATGCGTCATTTCTTAAGTTGTTTGGATTACCCAGAAAAAGATCAGGATATAGTCAATCGGGTTGACCCGCTTATTGTCACTGAACCTACCCGCATGTCTACGCGTCAGTAAAGGAGAATACAATGAAAAATTCAGAGTCAATATTTGATAAGCGCCTTGCAAAGCTCGAAAAAGTTCTCGAAAAAAGTAAAAAAGAGGTGGCCAGAACCTCAGAAATTGCAAAAGATGCAGCACTTAAAGCACAAGCCGCTGTAGAGTGTGCCAGCGAAGCAGAGAGCCTGGCTAAAAATGCTAAAAAGCGGTTGAAAGAAGCCAAAAAGCAGTTAAAAGAAGCTAAAGTGTTAAAAATAGCGCAGAAAAATGCTTCTAAAAAATCGGCAATAAAACGGGCTAAACGAATGGCCAAAAATAAGACAAAAACTAAAAACACTTAAGGTTAACAAGGGGCGCATGGCTCATGTGCCCTTTGTTTTTGTATTAAGCTTATTGCTGGACATTTTTACGATTCTCGTTATGCTAAACGTCAACTTTTCAGGGACTTAAAAGCATACTTATGAAAATTATACCGGCATTTTTTGTTATTTTACTGCTATGTTCAGCTTGTAGCAGTTATTCACCTATCAACCAAGAAATGCAAACTAAGTTACAAGGCTCATGGCAGTCTACAAATAGCCCAGTTTGTGAAGCTAATTTTCATACTATAGCGTTTAAAAACAAAACATTAAAAATCTCTTATGACGAGCAGGGCTATATTTCTGAGACTGAAGCAAGAAAAACCTTTGTTTATACTATTTTATCGACAGAGAAAAATTTAATTCGAGTGCAGCTTGAAAATGAAACTCGCTTAGATAAAAAAGGTAAACCTGTAGTTTGGCACCTAAAACCACTTAGAAATGATAAATACTGCTGGGGCAGAGATGATTGGCCTGATCTTGCTTGTACAGCTTCGCGTTATAAATGCACAGTGAGCAATTAAGGTGATCCCGAAAGAAGTCGCAAGAATTGTACGTGTTGATCATGCTGGTGAATTCGGAGCGATAAGCATTTATATCGCGCAGTTACTTGTCGCTAAGTTTTTATATCGAGATATCACTGTACAGCTGAAAGAAATGCTAAGTCATGAAATCGAGCATTTTGAAACTTTTGATTGTTGGCTAAAAGAACATATAGTAAGACATTGCTACGCAATCTGGTTTTGGTCTTTGGGTGGTTATTGTTTAGGTTTGATTACCGCTTTATGTGGTCGCAAAGCAATTTGGGTATGTACAGAAGCCGTTGAATCAACTGTTCTTCATCATCTAGAATGGCAATTAAGCTATTTAGAGAAAAATAATAAAAGTGCATATCAAGCGGTATTAAGTATTCAAAAAGATGAAAGAGAACACCAGAACTTAGGTAAAGTAAACGGTTCAAGTTCATTTTACTATTCACCAATCAGATTAGTCGTTAAGCACTCTACCAAATTTGCTATTTGGCTCTCTACTAAGTTGTAAAACTAAAAAAAGGATAAATAAATGAGATTTTGTTTGCTGATTTTGTTTTCTTTGCCATTTATGGTGTGTTCGGCTCAGTCTGAGCCAAATGCGGAATTAGAATTTGAGCGATTCTATAATGCATTGAAAATGGATGAAATTTTCAATGGCCTTGGTGGTAATGTAGAGGTCGATACAAAGCAAATATTAGCAGATACACTAAAAGATTTACCGGAAAGTCAAAAGCAATTTTTGATAAATGCGATGGGGAGTGCTGTATTGGCAGAGCCATCAGACATGAGTGCCGCCAAGATGGCTTTTAAGCTTAAAATTCTTAGTTTATTATCACCACAAGAGCTCAAAATAGCAGCAGATTTTTATTCAACAAATATTGGTTTAAAAGCGCATAGAGCCATAATCGAGGCGGAAGTAGCAGCTTCAAACGTTTTAGATTAATTTGGACTAAATGTTGTTTTCTACAAATTATGAAGTATATCCAGAAAATATCGTTTAGCCTGTTATGAATATATATCCTGAATCGATACCTTTATTCCCAAAGCGCTTTGCTTTACGTGCTACCTTCTTCAGTGAAGCGCTTTAATTATCCCACGCTAATCATTTCAACTCGCTCAAAAAGTCCGTATAATCCACGCCGAACTTTTTACTATGAAACATGGC
Source organism: Pseudoalteromonas sp. HF66 (assembly GCF_011806445.1). Classification (NCBI taxonomy): domain Bacteria; kingdom Pseudomonadati; phylum Pseudomonadota; class Gammaproteobacteria; order Alteromonadales; family Pseudoalteromonadaceae; genus Pseudoalteromonas; species Pseudoalteromonas sp. HF66. The sequence continues at coordinate 34,750 of NZ_JAATOU010000017.1, read as the reverse complement.
TTAGTAAAGCCTGTATGAGCAGAGCAAATGAATCAAACTGATACTAGAAAAGAAACTCTTGAATTTAATAAACTTCAAAAGCGTCTAAGAAGGCATGTTGGTAATGCGATTACTGATTACAACATGATTGAAGACGGCGATGTTGTTATGGCATGTATCAGTGGTGGTAAAGATTCATTCGCAATGCTTGATATTTTGCTTAATTTACAAAAAGCTGCGCCAATTAAATTTGAAGTGATTGCCGTAAACCTTGATCAAAAGCAGCCTGGTTTTCCTGAGCATATTTTGCCTGATTACTTTGAAACGCTAAATATCCCGTATTACATCGTTGATAAAGATACTTACTCAGTAGTAAAAGAAAAAGTACCAGAGGGCAAAACAACCTGCGGTCTGTGTTCACGACTTCGTCGCGGTACACTTTACTCATTTGCAGAAAAAATTGGTGCGACCAAACTAGCACTAGGTCATCACTTGGATGACATCGTCGAAACTATGTTTTTAAATATGTTCCATGGTTCACGATTAAAAGCGATGCCACCAAAATTACGTTCAGATGATGAACGTAACGTAGTTATTCGTCCGTTATCATATTGTCGTGAAAAAGATTTAATTAAATACGCTGAGCACAAAGATTTCCCGATCATTCCATGTAACCTATGCGGTTCTCAAGAAAATCTACAGCGTCAATCAATTAAAGCGATGCTGACAGAGTGGGATAAGAAAACTCCAGGTCGCGTTGAGAGTATCTTTAAGTCTTTACAGAATGTCAGCCCAAGCCAGCTTGCTGATAGAAACTTGTTTGATTTTGAAAACTTACCACTTGATAGAGAAGGCAATCGTGAAAGCTATGACTTTAGCGAGGCGGTGGTCTCATCAACAAACATTGATGAATCACTGTTCATTGATGTAACAAATATATAAAAAAAGCCCCAAACTGGGGCTTTTTTAATACATATTCTGGTTGTTACTTAGCGAGTGGGCTCACATAGCCATCAGGTTTTAGGGCTAAGACATCGCAATCAAGACTATCAATAACGTGCTCTGCAGTATTACCAACTAGCGCAGCACTCAAGCCAGTGCGACCAACAGTACCAATCACTACTAACTCGCTGTTAAGGCGTGCAGCAACATCTGGAATGACATCTTCTGGTAAACCTTCCTCTATGTAGCATTGAGCTTGGTCAATATCAAACCCTTTAGCTAAAGAGAGCGTTGATTCAAAGTGATGTTTTTTAACTGATTCGTTATAAACGCCAGGATTAAACTCTGGGATTTCTATTGCAATATTAACCGGTGTTGCTGGGTACGCATTTACAATATTAAGCGTGGCATTGGCTAAGTCACAAATGAAGCGGGCATCATTAATAATACGCTTGTTAAGTTCAAGGTGTTGCTCATTTTCACTCACCGCGTTCACAGCTGCTAGAATATTCCCCTGAGCTGGCCATTCTTTTTCTTTAACAAGTAACACTGGAGCAGGGCACTTACGAATAAGGTGCCAGTCGGTAGGTGTGAAAATAACCGATTTTAGTGTGTCGTGTTGATGAGTGCCTTTAACAACAAGATCAAAGCCATCGTTGATCACGGTGTTAATAATAGCTTCGTAAGGACGGTTATGCCAAACCACACAACTATCAATAGTGAGTTCTGGATAAAGTGCAATTTGTTCATTTAACCATTCTTGGCGGTCTTTTATCACGGCTTCTCGCATTGCTTCACGCTCATCAGCTGAAAGCATAGTTGTCATTTCATAAGAGAAGTCGTAGATACTGAGGAAAGCGGTGATGGTCGCGCCAGATTTTTTGGCTAGATCGATTGAGCGGCTTAAACTGTGTTGCTGCTCTTTAGTTGGGTCTATAACTGCTAAAATTCGTTTAATTGCGTCCATGTGCTGCTCCTTAACTGTTCCGCAAAAAGTAGTACTTTGAGTGTAACCTAAATTTAGAACAGTTAAAGGGGTAAACAGTATAAAGTTGCGTTAAATCAAACTCTATTTACATTTAATTGCCGCTGTTGTAGCAAGTGCCTGCTGGTCCAAAATGGTGATAAACTTGCCCTCAACCTTAATAAAACCAGCCTTTTGAAAGCGACTTAAAAGGCGGCTAATTGTTTCAACAGTTAGGCCCAAGTAGTTACCGATTTCACCACGCGTCATAGTTAAACGGAATTCTTTACGTGAAAAACCACGCTCACCAAAGCGTTCAGCCAAGTTGTAAATAAAACTTGCAAGGCGCTCTTCAGCTGATTTTTTGTTGAGTAACAACAGCATTTCTTGGTCGTAGTTAATTTCATTACTCATTAAACGCATAATTTGTTGGCGCAATTTTGGTAATTTACCGGCTAATTCATCAAGCGTATCGAATGGAATTTCACACACCATAGATGTTTCAAGGGCTTGAGAAAAACTTTGATGTGCCATTTTGTTGATTGCATCGAAACCGACTAAATCGCCAGCTAAATGGAAACCGGTAATTTGCTCGTCACCTTGTTCAGATAGAGTGTAAGATTTAAACGAACCTGAGCGCACAGCATAAATGGCATTTAAGCTTTCACCAGATTCAAATAAATAATCACCTTTATGCAGTGGTTTTTTACGTTCGATGATTTCATCTAGACGATCCATTTCTTGACCGTTTAATGAAAATGGTAAACATAGCTGGCTGATACTGCAATTATTACAGCTAATTGTGCATAAGCCTTTTGACTTGTTTTGTGAGAAGTCCATACATCAAATCCATTCAAATAAGTTAACAACCGCTAAGATTAATGAATTAGCTTATCGGTTGCTATAATTAATAAGTATATACCGTACCATATTATTACGCTGCCTAGAATAACCCTAATCCAAACATGGTTGAAAATAGTGTTTATTTTTTGACTGACTAGACCAATACTAATCATTGCAGGAAATGTCCCTAAGGCAAAAAATAACATTACCCCAGCACCGTGAAGGGCAGAAGGGCTGGTAAGTGCCCAAGTTAGTGCCGAATAAACTAATCCACACGGCAGCCATCCCCATAAAGCGCCATACAACAGGGCCTTTGGCGTTGTATCGACAGGTAGTAAATAACGATTCAGTTTAGATAAATGCTGCCATACTAGCGTTTTTCCTAATTTTTCTAGCCACTGTAGGGTGGGCGCTAGGCGCATGATATAAATCCCAACAAGTAGCATAAAAATACCACTTAGAAACGATAAACCTACTGAGATAGAGGTATTTTGTGCAGCGAAGCGACTACTAATACCAGCTACTAGAGCACCGGCAAGCATGTAACTGAGCGCTCTGCCAAGGTTATAAGCAACAGAAAAGCGAACTGCACGATTTTTGCTAGCGGCAAGTTGTAAACTACTGGAAATACCACCACACATAGCCAGACAGTGACCACTGCCTAACAAGCCCATTACAAATGCACTAATAAACTGCGGATCAATCATTACTTTTGTTGTGCTGCTCTTTATCGTCTTCAAACAGGATACTGTGGCCCTGTTTGTTTAAATCAGAAAATTGTTCGCTTTTTACAGCCCAAAAGAACACACCAATAGCAATTAGCACAAATAAAATGGCAATTGGGATGAGGATGTAGATGATACTCATAGTTTTAATAACCTTAATGAGTTGGTAATAACCAAAATGGAGCTTGCAGACATACCAATAACGGCCATCCAAGGAGCTACAAGTCCTAGTGCTGCAAGTGGTAAAATCGAACCATTGTAAATAAGTGATAATGCCAAGTTTTGCTTAACAATACGGCGAGTCTTCTTCGAGACAGTAAGCAAATGTTCAATGGCGGTTAGATCACTATTGAGTAATACCACATCGGCACTATTTTTGGAAATATCGGCGCCAGTTTCCATCGCAATAGATAAATGGGCACTTGCAAATACCGGGCTATCATTCACACCATCACCAACCATAGCAACAATGGCACCTTTGCTAGCCAATGCTTCAACATGGGTTTGTTTGTCACGAGGGCTACATGCTGCATGTACAGTATCTAAATTTAACTGCTTTGCAATTTGCTCACCACTGTTTGAAGCATCACCAGTTAACATATGACAATTGAGCTGCTGTGAATGCAGTTTAGTAATCAATTTTTCTGCGTTGTTACGTAAGCTATCGGCTAGGTAAAAGCGCGCAACTACTTGTTTATTGATATACAAGGTTGCTTGAGCATCTGCTTTATCAGTATCGAACCAGCCACTTTTACCTATCGCATAGTGCTGATTATTAAGTTCTGCTGTAATGCCTTTACCCGGTTCGATTGTAACATTCTCAATTGGGTTCACTGTATCGTTGAAACCAGCGAATGCATTAGCAATCGGGTGCTCAGAGAAACTTTCAAGTTGCGCTGCTAGTCGTAATGCGTCAGCTTCACTATACTGGCTGTTTACTAGTTCAACTCGCTCTATAGTGAAACGACCTTGGGTAAGGGTGCCTGTTTTATCAAAGGCAATATCGGTTAGTTGCGGTAGCGTTTCTAATACATGGGCTTGTTTAATTAAAATTCCACGCTTTGTCAGGCTTGCTACTGCACACGTAAGGGCGGTAGGAATCGCTAAGCTCAGTGCGCAAGGGCAGGTTGCAACAAGCACCGAAATAGTAATCCAAAAAGCATGCTCAGGGTCTATTTGATACCAGCCAATCGCTGTAATTGACGCAAACACTAATAAACACGCTACAAACCACTGAGCCACCTTATCAGTTATTTCAACTAATCTTGGGCGTTTAGTTAAAGCTGTGTGTTGTAACTTTATAATTTGATTAAGTAAGGTATTTTGACCGATTTTGTTGATCTCAATACGGATCACACCATCGTGGTTAATAGTCCCTGCGTATACTTGATGGTTAATAAACTTATTAACTGGCTGATGCTCACCTGTCATCATGGCTTCATCAACAGTTGTTTGACCTTGTATAACGATACCGTCAGCAGGAATTGTTTCGCCTGCTTTAATTAATACAACATTACCTAGTCTTAGCTTTTTAGCTGCGATAATTGATTCTTGATTGTTTTCATCGATGATACGGGCTGTAAGGGGCAGTAACTTTTGCAAGTTAGCAGTAAACTCACTGGCTTTTAAGCGAGCTCTAAATTCTAAATATTTACCTAGTAATAATAAAAAGGTAAACATACAGATAGATTCAAAATAAACTTCGCCAACAGACATTAAAGTGGCATAACAACTTGCCCCATAAGCACCAAAAATTGCTAAAGATACGGGTAGGTCCATATTTAGCTGTTTTGCTTTTAAACCATTAATCGCATTAGTTAAGAATGGTAGGGCACTATAGAGAATTACCGGTGAAGCAAGCACAAGGCTTATCCAGCGGAAATACTGTTCGAAGTTTTCTTCCATGCCCGAGAACATGCCAAAATACATGGCAAAAGCGAACATCATTACTTGCATGGTCATTAGACCCGCAACACCTAAACGGCGGATATAGGCTTTAGCAGCTTGCTGTTTTTGACTGGCCTCAAGGTCTGCCTGAAACGGATAAGCTTTATAGCCGATTTCGTGTAATGAGGTAATAATTTGGCTAAGCGGAGTAACCGATTTATCCCATTGGATCATGGCACGGTTGGTCGATGTATTTACATCAACGCGTTTTATCGCTTTTAGATTGAGTAATTGTTTTTCGATTAACCACGCACAAGCAGCACAGGTTATGCCTTCAACCGTTAGTAGCACCTCGGATAAATTATTAGAGGCAGAAATAAACTCGTCTTGAATATCTTCGTTATCGTAACTTTTGATCAACTCGAGTTGCTCTGGAACAAGTTGTTCAACTTTACCAGAGCGTACGGTTCTAAATTTATAGTAATCGGTCATGCCTTGGGCGACGATATTTTCTGCAACCGTTTGGCAACCAATACAACACATAGGTTGTGCCTTACCGTCTATTTCGACAGTCGCATTAAAGCCTTTTGGCACACTTTCAAGACAATGAAAGCAATTATCGGACATTAGAGTTTACTACTTATATTCAGGGCTAATCGAAATTGTTTTATCAGTTGGTAAAATGATGTCTTCTTTGAGTTTCCAACTGTTATCTATTGGTTCAATAAACACTGTATATGCGCCGTCAACATGAGCGTCGAGTAGGGCTGTAAAATCGCCATGGGCGTTTTTCATTAAGCTCACATCAAAGTCATTTGCCTTAATGGTGCGGTGATAAAATGACATTTTTAAAGAGTGGACATTGCTTGCATCACCTTTAGTGAAGGTGAATGCAACTTTGTCGTTAGTAACATTTAAATCGCCATGTAAATAAAGCGCTTTTGCTTTATTAAATTTGCTGAGTTCAAGGTTAATTGCTTTACCTTTTTTATAGTAATCATCAACAACCATATCTGGGCCGTTACCAATTGCCATATAAATAAGACCAGCGCAGCCAATGATCGCTGCAAGAGGAAAAGAGATTAAAAACCATGGCCAAAAGTTTTTATACCAAGGAGTGGGTTTCATAGTACTTATACCTTTAAAAACGTTGTAAGCATTTTATCGGATTTAAAAGCAAAAGACTAAAAAAAAGCCTCTAGATAGAGGCTTTTTTGATCTTAATTAATCTATTGAATTAAATGATTAATTGTTTATACATTTTTTTAACCGCGTGGTTATTTATCTTGCGATAAGCTGTAAACGTAAGCAGTTAGTAGGTGTACTTTATCTTCACCTAAAATGTCTTTCCATGCTGGCATTACACCTGCGCGGCCATTGGTTAGTGTTTCTTCAACAGCACGTTTTGAACCACCATATAACCAGATGTTATCTGTTAGATTAGGTGCACCAAATGGTAAGTTGTGCGCAACCGAACCTTTACCGTCAGCACCGTGACACGCAGCACACATTGCAAACTTAGCAGCACCTGCAGCAGCGTCTTTTTGGTTAACTGTACGGCCTGAAAGGCTAAGTACGTGAGCAGTCATTTCTTTAATGCCTTGCTCGCCAAGCGCATCACCCCATGGTGGCATCGCAGCTACACGACCATAAAGAAGTGTTTCTTTGATTTTGTCTGGTGTGCCACCATATAACCAATCGTTATCCGTTAGGTTAGGGAAGCCTTGACCACCACGTGCATCTGAACCATGACATTGTGCACAGTTTTGTGAGAACAAACGTTGACCAATCTCAAGCGCTTTTTCATCTTTAACTAGTGTTTCAATATCTTGTTTTGCAAATGACTCAAAGATTGGGCCAAAACGCTCATCAGCGGCAATAAATTCTTGGTCTAATTGAACGTTCTCACCATTAGCTAATGCTTGTTCAGTCGCTTCTTTAGACTCAGCTAGAGAAGTAATACCTTGGTTAGAACTTGTCCATTTACCTAAACCTTCCCAGTTACCTAAACCAGGGTAGGCTGCAAGATAGTATACAGACCAAATAAATGTTGCGAAGAACATGTAAGTCCACCATTTTGGAAGTGGGTTATTTAGTTCTTCAATGCCGTCAAACTCGTGACCACAGCTTTCGCCTTCTTTAACACCTGTGTAGTTTTTCAAGTTCCACAGAAGTAGGCCGAAGATGATAGCAAGACACGCTAGGGTTAATACAATAACCCATATACTCCAAAAGCTAGTCATTTCTCAGACTCCTTTTCCTCGTTAGAGATTGTGTTGTTGTGTTTTTTTTCATCTTCAAATATGGCATTAGCAGCGTCATCAAATCGGCTTTTGCTACGCTTGCTGTATGCCCATACAACAATCACAATAAACAGTACTAAAATTACCAGAGTCAAAATGCCTCTGTATGTTCCGTAATCCATAATAATTACTTCAAGTGTGTGCCAAGCTGTTGTAAGTAAGCGATTAGAGCTTGCATTTCAGTTGCGCCTTTACCATCGTTCATGGCTTCGATTTTCGCAATGTCAGCTTGTAGCTCTTCGTCACTACCATAACCTTTACCGTCGTAACGGTCGCTAGCTTTGTCAATTCCGAAGCTATCACGGAATATTTGAAGCTTTTTAAGTGTATGGGTCGTATCGACTCTGTTTTCGTCTAACCAAGGAAACGCTGGCATGTTTGACTCAGGAACCACTGCACGTGGATCCATTAAGTGAGCATGGTGCCAATCGTCTGAGTAACGCTCACCAACACGAGCTAGGTCAGGACCAGTACGTTTAGAACCCCATTGGAATGGGTGATCCCATACTGACTCACCAGCTACAGAGTAGTGACCATAACGCTCAACCTCGTCACGGAAAGGGCGAATCATTTGTGAGTGACAGTTGTAACAACCTTCACGCACGTAGATGTCACGGCCTTCCATTTCTAATGCTGTAAGAGGGCGTAGGCCATCAACAGGTTTAGTCGTATCATCTTGGAACATTAGTGGAGTAATCTCAACTAGTGCACCAAAGCTGATTGCAAAGACAGTCAAGATAGCCATAAGGCCAACGTTCTTTTCGACTATTTCGTGTTTGTTTTGTGAATTATTATTGCTCATCGTGCTACTCCATTATGCCAATTGTGCGTCAGCGTCTAGTTGAAGCGAATCTTTCTTCGCAGCAATAGTACGATAAACGTTGTAAGCCATAATTAGCATACCTGTTACGATGAATACACCGCCTAGGAAACGCATAACATAGAACGGATACGAAGCTTCTAATGACTGTACAAAGCTGTACATTAACGTACCGTCTGAGTTTACTGCACGCCACATTAGACCTTGCATAACACCTGAGATCCACATTGCTACGATGTATAAAACAACACCAACAGTGTGTAACCAGAAGTGCGTGTTAACTAGTTTAACACTGTACATACGGCCTTGTGAGAATAGTGCAGGGATTAGGTGATAGATAGCACCGATAGAAATCATTGCAACCCAACCTAGTGCACCTGAGTGTACGTGACCTACAGTCCAGTCAGTGTAGTGAGAAAGCGCGTTTACTGACTTGATAGCCATCATTGGGCCTTCGAACGTAGACATACCGTAGAAAGATAGAGAAACAACTAAGAAACGTAGTACTGGGTCAGTACGTAGTTTATGCCATGCACCTGATAACGTCATGATACCGTTGATCATACCACCCCAAGATGGAACGAATAGGATAACTGACATAACCATACCTAAGCTTTGCGTCCAATCTGGAAGCGCAGTGTAATGTAGGTGGTGAGGACCTGCCCAGATGTACAAAGAAACAAGAGCCCAGAAGTGAACTACCGATAGACGGTATGAATAAACAGGGCGGCCTGCTTGTTTTGGTACGAAGTAGTACATCATACCTAAGAAACCAGCAGTTAATAAGAAACCAACAGCGTTGTGACCGTACCACCACTGAACCATTGCATCTACAGCACCTGCGTAGATAGAGTATGATTTAGTTAGTGAAACTGGAATTGCCATGCTGTTTACAATGTGTAAAACGGCAACAGTAATGATGAAACCAGCGTAGAACCAGTTCGCAACATAGATGTGCGATACTTTACGCTTGATTAACGTACCAAAGAATACAACTGCGTAAGTCACCCAAACAACGGCGATAAGAATATCGATTGGCCATTCAAGTTCTGCGTATTCTTTAGAGCTTGTGATACCTAATGGTAAGGTAATCGCTGCTAGTACGATAACAAGTTGCCAACCCCAGAAGGTGAAGGCTGCTAGTTTATCTGAGAAAAGGCGCGTTTGACATGTACGTTGTACGACGTAATAAGACGTCGCAAAAAGTGCACTTGTACCAAATGCGAAAATTACTGCGTTCGTGTGTAACGGACGTAGTCGAGAGTAAGTTAACCATGGTGTATCAAAGTTAAGTGCTGGCCAAGCTAATTGGGCAGCAATCAGAACCCCAACACTCATGCCAACGATGCCCCAAATCACTGTCATAATAGCGAATTGGCGTACAACTTTATAATTGTACTCAGTTTGTGATGCTACTGTTTGGCTCATTTTCTGGCTTCCGCTGCAATTAATGCGTTTTAGAAATGAATTACCCACTTTATTAAAAGTGGGGCCTACTATTACTTCACAAGCGTGTTACCTAAAGCCAACTTAGAGGTGCTAGCTTCAGAAAACAAACTCGAGAAACCCTTATTTTTGCGATGGAAATGATAAAATTTTTGACCTTAAAAAGATAGGTCAATTGCATAAAATTATGACATCAATCAAATTTTAGCGCTTTGTTGGTTATTTTTTGTCAGAGTTTGTATTTTTATTAGCTTATTCCATCTAGCATGGTTGTCTTTTCGCGGGTAGCTAATTAGTATCCGCTTTTATTTTATACAGGCAAATAGAGTGCGAACTAGTTTATTCACCGTGTTCCTTTTTAGTGTATTTTTAGCTGCATGTGATAGCCAAAGTATAGAAGAGGACAGCACAAGTACAAGTTGTGAGAACAATCGTCATTGTTATTACCCAAATAATGCAGAAGCTTGGCTGAGTAACCCAGACATCAGCCCGGAAACGCCTTTTGCAATTAACCTAAAGCTGCCAAACGAGGCCAAAAATCTAGCTGCAAAACTTGAAGGTGTCACTATGTATATGGGATTCATCCCACTACAGTTTAAACGCAAAGGGCAGGTTTGGGTTGCTGACACTATGGTCGGAGCGTGTTCTGAACCTGTTATGACTTGGAAAATGACGCTTACTTATAACACTGTTGATAATCAGCCTCGTACTTTGTTTTATTATTTCGATTCAATTCAAACTCGCTAACACCAACCTCTATTTTTATTACTCACAGCTTCGAATTTCGCTGAAGCTGTGAGTAACGTCATTACCTTGTCATTTATTTATACTTTAATGCTCTTCATTAAACGTATTTTTATACGTTAGTTTCAAACTGATGGAACAAAAGTAAAAAATCATCCTCTAATTCACTGTTTAACAGGCTAACTTTGTCTATTTAGTTAATTTTAGTGAATAAGTATGGTTAGCAGTCTTACCAAGCTTTTACGGTTTTTATAACGTGGTGTGATCAACTTGTAAAAATTTCATTTGTAGCACTAATTGGGCTTTAGTTACACTTGATTACAAAGTGCGTGCAATTGATTTCAATCATGTTTTTTTTGCTACTAAAGAATCTTACCTTTCTGATATAGAAGTGTTTTTTTCTGTTAACATTGATACATCATGAAACCTTATTACCTGAAATGGGTCCGTCATTTTTGTGGTGTTTTTTATTTAATCTTCCATTCAGTTTTCGTTCAGTTAACTGAGCCTAAGTTGCCCTCCGCTGACTCGTGATTCTAATAATAACGAGCGCTACCTGATTAAAGGTAAATTTCCAACAAGTAGGGTTTTCACATGAAAAAATCAATTCTTGGTTTAGCTGTTGTTTCAGCAATCCCAATGTTTTCAAGCATGCAAGTTTTAGCTGCTGATGATGCAGCAGAGTCTATTGAAAAAATTCAAGTTACAGGTTCTCGCATTAAGCGTACCGATATGGAGACGTCTAGTCCTGTAACTTTAATCGGCGCAGATGACATCAAAGCAATGGGTGCATCAAGCATCGATGGCGTTCTACAAAAAATGACTGCAGCAAGCGGTGCGATGACTAACCCTGCTGTTAACAACGGTTCAGGCGGTAACGCACGTGTTGACCTACGTGGTTTAGGCGCACAACGTACTCTAGTACTAGTTAATGGTCGTCGTATGATCAACTCTGGTACTGGTGCAGCATCTACTGTTGACTTAAACACAATCCCAGTATCAATGATTAAGCAAGTTGAAGTACTAAAAGATGGCGCATCTGCTGTATACGGTACTGACGCGGTAGCTGGTGTTGTTAACATCATCTTAAAAGACGACTTCGAAGGTCTAGACATGAACCTTAACGGTGCTATCACTGGTGAAGGCGATGCAGACGAAACGTCTTTCGATATCACAATGGGTTCAAGCTTTGACCGTGGTAACGTTGTAATTGGTTTACAATACACTGACCGTGGCGATGCTTCTCAAGCAGACCGTGATTTCTCTGATTGTCCAATCGAAGAAGATTACGATAACGGTAGCTTCTACTGTGGTGGTTCTTCTTACACGCCTTTCGGTCACGTTTGGGCTGAAAATGCAAGCTTACAAGGTCAAGCAGACGGCGAGTGGCACGACTTCACTTCAGCAGGTGATGCTTACAACTACTCAGCAACAAGCTACCTTTACACGCCAATGCGTCGTTTAAACCTAACAGGTATCGGCCACTTTGACGTAACTGATGAAACGCGTTTAGTTTCTGAGTTCACTTACTCTAAGCGTTGGTCAACTCAACAAATGGCTCCACAGCCAGTATGGTTTGACTTCACTTATGATGCAGAAACAATGGGTGATTCACTTCTTTCTCACGGTGTAGCTGACGGTGAAGACATCTCTTACGGTCGTCGTATGACTGATGTTGGTCCTCGTGGTTATGAGCAAGTTGTTGACACAGTTCGCGCAGTAATCGGTCTTGACGGTGCATTCGACAATGGTTGGGGCTGGGATACTTCAGTAGTATTCGGTCGTAACGACTCAGTTGACCGCGCAACTAACCTACTAAACATGGGTTCAATCCAAGACGCAATCGAAGAGGGTGACTTTAACCCACTTGATCAAGCTGATTGGTCAGGTAGCAACCTTGCACAGTACAACTACACTGAAAACAATTCAGGTGGTAGCCAATTATTAGTTCTTTCTGCTGGCCTTAACGGTGAAGTAATGGAACTTCCTGCTGGTTACGTTGGTTTCGCTGCTGGTATCGAACGTCGTGAAGAAAAAGCATGGTACGTTCCAGATTCACTAACTTCACAAGGTCTTGCAAATGACCCACGTGTTGAGCCAACTGGTGGTCGTTTTGACGTAAACGAAGCTTACGTAGAATTCGCTGTTCCACTTCTAGCTGATGCACCATTTGCACAAATGGTTGACTTAAGCGCTGCTGTTCGTGCATTCGATTACAGCACATTTGGTTCAGATGAGACTTGGAAACTAGGTCTAACTTGGCGTGTAAATGACGAACTAATGCTACGTGCTGTTCGTTCAACTGCATTCCGTGCTCCTACAGTATCTGAGCTTTACCAAGGTAAATCACCTTCATTCGAACAAGTAAACTTCCCTGGTGCACAAGACCAAGCTGAAGTAACTGTTGGTGGTAACGACCAATTAACTCCAGAGCTTGCTGATACAGTAACAGCTGGTTTCGTATACGCTCCAGAGTGGTTAGATGGTTTCTCAATGACTGTTGACTACTACGAAATTGAAATCGAAAACTCAATTTCAAGCGTAAACAACCAATACATCGTTGAAAACTGTCTTGATGCTTCTACGGGCGCATACAAGAACCAAGATACTGCACTATGTCAGTCTTCTGCAATCAACTTCAACCAAAGCACTGGTCGCATTAGCTTCAATAACCAATTACAAAACATTGGTAACGAATCTACTAAAGGTTACGACGTAAACTTCAAGTATGCATTTGAAGCTGCAGGTCTTAACTGGCGCACAGGTCTTGATGTAACTATCCTTGATGAGTACATCGTTGATTCAGGCACAAGCACAATCGATTACACAGGTCTTGTAACTTCAGGTATCGGTAGCTACGCGAAAGTTAAGTCTAACTTCACTCTTAACGCGTCTGGCGACAACTGGGATGCACAATACCAAGCACGTATGATCGACGGCTTAGACAGCTATGCATGTCTTGCTGACGATAGCGAATGTCTAGTACCAAGTGTTGGTACTGTTGTATACCACGACATCAGTGGTTCATACATCCTGAACGACACAGTGTCATTCTCTGCAGGTGTTAACAACTTATTCGATAAGCAAGCACCTTACTACTCAGGTAACAATGACTCAAACACTGACCCGTACACATACGATGTACTAGGTCGTCGTTTCTTCGCTGGTATGAACGTTAAGTTCTAATCTAGTTTGAAATGATTACTAAGGCCCAGTTTTTACTGGGCCTTTTTTATTGTCTGAAAGTATATCAACGCGTAAACTATAAGGGTACTTTTAACAAACGAGGCGATATTGCTTAAACAAGACGAAAACTTATCTTTTATTATCGAGCCTGAGCTTAAACCACGCACAGAGCAACGACTCGACCTATATTTCTCCATTCCGAATGAAATGAGTGTTAATCCACAAACACTTAGTGAAGAATCATTCTTTAATAACAATTTTAAATCGCACCTTGCGTATAACGCTAACAACATTCACTTACCGTTAGTGAGAAGTCGCTTTGTTAGTAAAAATAAAGGTGAACAGCAAGATTATCGGCAAAACTTAAACTTGTATTGTTATCAAGTTCGACTAGCGCTGAATGCCGATATTAAAGACACCCTAAAACACCAAGAAGCCGAAGAGTTTTATCCTGCCGCTATCGAATTGTGCGAGCAAACCAAAGGCTTGTTGAAAAAGCTAAGGCGCTATACCCCAGATGATGAAAAGCTACTGCCGTTTTATAAAAACGCCGATAACTACTTAAGTTGGCATGTAGAGCAGTCATTTTTGAAACTACTAGATGAAGGGCCGCGCAGTAGTGATTTTGCAAAAGAGCGCAGCGAGCTTTTAGAGTTTTGTAAAGCAGAAAACAGTTACCGAGAAGAACAAGAGTATAACTCGCAATCAACACTTGAAGATGCAAATCGTATCACTAATAAAATGCGTTTATTACAACGTTTAATTGAGCATGGGGTAGTGCTTACTCGTAGCACCCGTCATTTAAACAGTTATTTAAAACGTATGGTAAAGGGTACCGTAACTGCTGTGATCATGGCATTTGTGATGTTAGTTGTATTAAATGCGCGTTCAAATTTTACCGAAGTAACAGCGACGTTGATTTTGATCTTAGGTGTGATTTATGGCCTTCGTGAAATATTCAAAGAAGATATTACACGGGTGATCTGGCGAGCGATTGTTAGAGGCCGACCAAAGTGGCGCTTTCAGTTTAAAAACAGTATTACTAAAGAGAAGATCGCAAGCCAATACATTTGGCTTGAATACACAAGCTTTAAACGTATTCCGAAAGCTGTGAGAAAAATCTTTTCTAAGCGCCGGCATCAAAATAAACAGGCTGCACAGTGGCTACATTTTGCAAGTGAAACACATGTCAGTGCCAAGGCGTTTTTACCCGGATATGATACGCTTCAACAAACCATGCAATTTAGCTTGGCACCGTTTGCTCGCTACTTAAAGCGAGGCGAAGGTAAGCTCTATCATCTTGATAGCAATAAAATCTCTAAGAAAGCGGTAGAGAGGCGTTATCAATTAAATGTTGTATTAGTGTTTACCCAGAGCGAAGACGAGACTTTGTATCAGCGTTACAAGATTACGTTAAATCGCAGCAAGATTGTCAATATTGAGCGGATTTACTCGCAAACAGATATTCTGAAAGAAAAGATAAATGATGAATGATGAAAAAGGGTGGCCTTGGCCACCCACTAGGGTTTATTTAGCGTCTAAACCTGTTTTGCTGTAAAGCGATACTTTGTCTGACACTAGGGTAATTTCAATGTTTTTGTCTTTGTTACCCCAAATACAGTTAGTGTGTAGTGTTTTTTCTTCACACTTATCAGCAGAGCCTAAAATAGCTTCAACTTCAGTTTTATCCATGCCAATTTCAATTTTTTCGTAGTTTTCTAGACTTACTTTTGAACAGCCAGCTAAAGTAAGTGCCGCAGCAGCTGCTGCAATTGCCATATATTTTTTCATAATTGTATCCATTAATGGTTGTAGCGTCTTATTTGCAAGATCATACCCATACGAGGGTGATCAAAATAATGTATCTCGTTACTGATCACACGTTTAAATTGTGAAAAACGTGCTTTTTCATAATCACCGTTTTCTAGACGCTGACTAATATCAAAATCTGCATTTATAAATAGGTAGTGACGAACATAAATTTTCATTAAACCGTCTAATTCCCACTCTGGCACGTTTTGTAGCTGGTCGGGAATAAAACGTTCAGTAGGATCGATCAAACTGATAAAATCGTTATTTTCATTTTCAAGTGATCTTGTGTTTTTTGCTAAGTGTTCTCCAGCAAATAAGCGGATGCTTGGTGCACTTCTTTCACTCATTTCAGGAAAACGCCATCCTGTATGCAAAATAGGAGATAAGCCCTTTTTATCAAGCTGGTCTTTTTGATCAACAAACTGTAATTGCTCTGGTGCAATTAGATATATTTCGTCAGTATCTTCACGCGGTTCAACAACGGGTGTAACAGGCAGTTGATTATAACTAGCTAAAAAATCAACACTGTCATCACACACATTAGAATGAGGGTTGGTATTGACTAAAGAGTCGGTAAACGAATCAGAGCGAAAGCGGTTATCACCTTCAATACAAGCCTGTTTCGCTTGTGCTGTGTACGCAGGAGATAATATATCTTTGCTACGCTTAGCCTTGATTTCATCGTGTTTTAGACTGAAATCTTCTTGTAAGTAAGGAGCTGGGCGCTGTTTATAAATAAGAACTTCAATTTCAAACCAACGTGTTGCATATGATGAGCTTGTAAATAAGCAACAAAGCAATATTAAACTATTTCTAAACAACATTAATGGCTAACCTTTTTCTCAAAATCTGCAATCATTGCAGTGACCATTTTTAAGCGTTCACGAGCGTTGGCTTCGCTAATTGCAAAGCGCAGTTTGTTTGCGCCATCCATTTTATACACCTGCGGTGCACTTTGTATCAAACCAATGATGAAGCTAGGGTTAACCTTTGTATGCTGGCTAAACTCAAAATAGCCACCTTTCGGGTTTGCTTCAATCTTCTTAATGCCAAGATTACTTGCTTGTAGTTTTAATTGCTGCAAACTGAATAAGTTTTTCGTAGCATCAGGCAGTAGGCCAAAACGGTCAATCAACTCTACTTGTAATTCGTCCATGTCATTGAGATTAGCACAGCTTGCAATGCGTTTATAGATACCTAATCGCGCATTTACATCATGAATATAATCATCGGGTAATAATGCAGGTAGCTTTAAGTCAACTTCAGTTTGCTGGCCAAGTAAGTTCTCTAGGGTTGGCTCTTTGCCTTCTTTTAGCGAGTTTACAGCTTGCTCAAGCATCTCCATATACAAGCTAAAGCCAATGGTTTGCATTTGACCTGATTGATCGTCACCTAGCAGCTCACCGGCACCACGAATTTCTAAGTCATGGGTTGCTAGAGCAAAACCGGCTCCAAGGTCTTCAAGTGATTCAATTGCTTCAAGGCGTTTAACGGCATCTTTACTGAGTGATTTAGGGTTACCAGTGAGAAGATAGGCATACGCTTGGTGATGGCTACGGCCAACACGACCACGTAATTGATGCAGCTGCGCAAGGCCAAGCTTATCTGCTCTATCCATAATAATAGTGTTGGCTGTCGGTACATCGATACCTGTTTCTATAATGGTGGTACATACAATCACGTTATATTTTTGGTGATAAAAATCACTCATAATTTGCTCAAGCTCACGCTCGCGCATTTGGCCATGTGCTGTTGTTACGCTAGCTTCAGGAACCCATTCACTTATTTCTTCAGCAACTCGGTCGATAGTTTCAACATTATTATGTAAGAAATACACCTGACCACCGCGTTTAATTTCACGCAGAATTGCTTCGCGAATAAGTTCTGCATCTCTTTGTCTAACAAAGGTTTTAACCGCTAAACGTTTCGCAGGCGGTGTGGCTATGATTGACAGGTCACGCATGCCACTCATCGCCATGTTTAATGTACGTGGAATAGGGGTCGCAGTGAGTGTTAAAATATCGACATCGGCACGTAATGCTTTGATTTTCTCTTTTTGACGCACACCAAAACGGTGCTCTTCATCAACAATCAATAAACCAAGATCTTTAAATTGAATATCTTGTTGGATCAGTTTATGAGTACCAATAACAATATCTAATTTGCCCTCAGCCATTTTTTCAAGCGTGTCTTTTTGCTCTTTTGTTGAGTTGAAGCGTGATAAAACGCCAACTTCAATAGGTAAATCGGCAAAACGGTCTTTAAAGTTTTCATAATGTTGCTGAGCAAGCAGTGTCGTTGGCACAAGTACAGCAACTTGCTTGTTATCATTTACGGCAACAAAAGCAGCCCGCATCGCCACTTCTGTTTTACCAAAGCCTACGTCACCACATACTAAACGATCCATTGCCTGTTTACTTTGCATATCTCCAAGCACAGATTCAATGGCATTACGTTGATCATCGGTTTCTTCAAATGGGAAGCTGTCGCTAAACTGACGGTAAGCACTGCCATCAAGCTTAAACTTATTACCTGGTTTAGCTTGGCGTTTAGCGTAAATATCTAATAATTCTGCGGCGACATCACGAACTTTTTCAGCGGCACGTTTCTTTGCTTTTTCCCACGCATCGGAGCCTAGTTTATGTAGTGGTGCAGAGGCTTCTTCGCCACCAGAATAACGGCTAAGCATATGTAACGCAGAAACAGGTACGTATAGTTTTGCCTCGTTGGCGTAGATGATCGTAACAAACTCAGTAATCACACCGGCAGCATCAATTGTTTCAAGCCCTTGGTAGCGACCTACACCATGATCAAGGTGAACAATTGGCTGGCCTTCACGCAGTTCAGCAAGATTACGAATAAGTGCATCTTGGCTGGCTTCGTATTTATGTTTACGACGTCTACGTTGCGATACTTTAATGCCTAATAATTCTTGTTCAGTGATAATGGTTAAACGCGGTTTACCGTCTAACACCACACTTTGTTCAAGTGGCGATACTATTAAGCCAACATCACTAGCACTATTTGTAAAATCGCTGAAAGACTCGAATTCTTTGAGCTTTAAACCACTTGGTTTTAATAGTGTCAGTAAAGATTCGCGACGTCCGTCAGATTCAACCGACAGCAGTACGCGGCCTTTTTGTTTTTTCTCACTAGCAACATAGTTAATTAAACCTTGGTAAGGCTCATGTAGCTTATGATCTATACGTACGTTTGGTAGCTCTTTACTGGCAAGGTTTGTATGGCCTGCTTTAGTGCCTAGTTTCGCTTGAGATAAACGAATACGTGCGTATTTACCAAACTCACCAAAGAGTTCATTAACGCTTTGATATAGCTTTACAGGTTCAAGTAATGGTCTAAGTGGATCAACACGGCGGTTTTCATAGCGAACATTTACATCATGCCAAAATTGATCAGCAGCATGTTCAATATCGCCAAAATGCATAAACGTCGTATTGCTAGGTAAGTAATCGAATATAGTTGCCAATTCATCAAAGAACAGAGGCATATAATATTCTATACCGGCAGGCCATGTACCTTTGGTGACCTGCATATAAATTGAGTCTTGCTCAGAGCTTGCGCCAAATTGCTCACGATAATTGATACGAAAACGCTCAATGTCAGAGTCGTTAGTTGGAAACTCATGAGCTGGTAATAGCTCAATTTTGTCTACTTTTTCATCTGAACGCTGGCTTTCAACATCAAATAAACGAATGCTGTCGAGCTCATCATCAAAAAAGTCTAAACGGAATGGGTGAGGGCTACCCATAGGATACAAGTCAACGATAGAGCCACGGATAGCATATTCACCATGCTCCATCACTTGTTGTACATGCAAATAGCCTGCTTGTTCAAGATTTTCACGTAGAGTGTGCGTATCTAAGGTATCACCCACTTTAAAGTTAAGGGTTGACCCATAAATAAATGATGCTGGCGCTGTACGAAGCATCAAAGTTGATACAGGTACGATTAAAACACTTTGTTGTTCTTTTTTTAATGTGTTTAACGTGGCTAAGCGTGCAGAAATAATATCTTGGTGTGGTGAAAAATGATCATAAGGCAGCGTTTCCCAGTCAGGAAAGACCATGACTGGGTTTTCAGGCAATAGAAATTCTAACTCAGTTTCAAGGCGTAGGGCGCTTGGCGTATCTGGGGTGACTATCACAACCAGCTCGTTGTGTTGTTTTACACCTTCTGCGATGGCGATGCTAAGTCCGCTACCAGTAAGTTGTCCCCATTGAATTTTATCTTTCTCAGATTTTACCCAAGGCAATGCTGCCCATTGCGCAAACGCCATTTACTACTCCTTTAAACTGTTTTTACTGCTTAGTCTCGATAAATCTTAGTTAGGTCTTGATAGTGGTCGATACGACGATCACGAAGGTAAGGCCAAATTCGACGTATGTTTTCACTACGTGCTTGGTCTAATTCAACAACTAACAATTGTTCATCGCTGTTGTTAGCCTCGGCTAGAATCTCACCCTGTGGGCCCGCGATAAAAGAGTTACCCCAAAACTGAATACCTTCGCTTTGGCCGCTTGGATCACTTTCGTGGCCAACACGGTTACAGCTGATCACAGGCACGCCATTGGCAACGGCATGAGCGCGTTGTGAAATAACCCACGCGTCTTTTTGACGTGTTTGTTCGTCTTTCTCATCGCGAGGGTCCCAGCCAATCGCAGTTGGGTAAATTAAAATCTCAGCCCCCGACATTGCCATTAATCGTGCGGCTTCAGGGAACCATTGATCCCAGCACACTAATACGCCTAATTTACCAACAGACGTTTGAATAGGCTGAAAACCTAAATCACCAGGTGTGAAGTAAAATTTCTCGTAAAAGCCAGGATCATCAGGAATATGCATTTTGCGGTATTTACCGGCAATGCTGCCGTCAGTTTCAAGCACCACAGCGGTATTGTGGTAAAGACCTGTCGCACGTTTTTCGAATAATGATGACACAATCACCACATTCAACTCTTTGGCAAGTGCGCCTAAGGTATCTGTACTTGGGCCCGGAATTGTTTCTGCTAAATCAAAAACGTCTACATCTTCGGTTTGGCAAAAATATAAACTACGGTGTAGCTCTTGAAGAACAATAAGCTTAGCGCCTTGGCTTGCTGCATCGCGTATACCTGCAATCGATTTTGCCATATTGTCTTGAGCATTATCGGTGTTTGATTGCTGAACAAGAGCAACCTTTAAATGCGTTGGTTTAGTCATTGTTTGTTCCTGCTAAAAAGCCGCGCGGTAATTGCATTGTAATACAGTGTAAGCTGCCAAATTGGTGAATAATTGGCAGGCAATTAATACCAACAACAGTGTGGTCTGGGTATGCTTTGGCAACCTGACCAAGTGCAAGTTGGTCGTTTTCGTCACCATAAATTGGCACTAAAACGGTTTTATTGATGATTAAATAATTAGCGTATGTGGCTGGTAGTCGCTCACCGTCTTCATTGAATACCGCTTTTGGCCAAGGTAAGGCAATAAGCTCATAGCTTTCACCGTTAGCGGTTTTAAATGATTGCAGTTGCTTTTCCATGGCATCAAGGGCAGCAAAATGTTCATCATTTTTATCATCACACTGCACATAAACTAGGGTGTTGTTTGGTGCAAAACGTACCAGCGTATCAATATGGCTATCGGTATCATCACCAGCAAGATAACCGTGATCAACCCAAAGGAAAGAAGTAGCCCCTAGTTGGTCAACAAGCGTTTGTTCTATATCCGCTTTTGTAAGTTCTGGGTTACGATTTGGGTTTAATAAGCATTCGCTGGTTGTGAGTAGCACGCCGTGTTCATTAATTTCAACGCCGCCGCCTTCAAGAACCAGCTCACTTTGCTGATAAGCATTTTTAGGATTAGCGACTTGCTTTACAAGCACTTGATTAATTTGGTTATCGAGATCACTTGCAAATTTATTGCCCCAGCCATTAAAAATAAAATCCATCACTTTTAATTGGGTTGCGTCATCAATATTCGCGCAGGTCAATGGGCCATGGTCACGTGCCCAGGTATCGTTACACGGTGTCACCACAAAGTGAATGCGACTTGCATCGACATCAGCTTTTGCAAGTAAAGCTGCAATATGTGTTTTTAGGGCATTATCATGGGCCACGATAACAACATCTTGTTGTTGGCTAATTGCTTGGCAAAGCGCTACATACACAGGCTCAACAGCGGTTAAATTTGCTGCCCAATCAGTGTCTAGATGAGGCCAAGTGAGCATAACGGCATCTTGCTCAGCCCATTCAGGTAAAAGTCTAAATTTCATGAAGGTAATAAACAAACTAAGGTGGGGCTAGTTTAGCATTTTAGCCATAGATGTCAGCTTTTTGTGCGCGATAAAGCGCGATTTTTAACTATCTTGCGGATTGTTTTCTTGTTGACGTTTTTTTAGTTGGCGTGTTTGTGCGTGTAAGGCCGCTCGAACGACTAAATCTTGGTCAGCATCACGAATAGCAGTAAACAATAACGTGTATTGATATTTATCATCATCGCATTTTTCAATCGCCACTAATTCGGTGTAGCAATAAATAGCTGACGCCTCATGTTGTAAAAACAACTTAGTGCGAAATGTTTGACCTAATTCATAGACCTCAGATGAGGTAAGCTTTACACCACCACCGCCGTAACTGTCGCAATAGTTTGCGTTATCGTCTGGTTGCTCAGAGGCTAAGATATGACTCATGATTAAATCGATTTTACGAGACTGCGCCTGTAAAAACGCTGCTAATTCTTGTGCAACATCACCTAGATTACGTAGTGGTCGTAAGCTCGTTTGCTCAAGCTCATTTACTTCGTTGGCAAGTTTGAATAAAGCAGGAATATCGGCCTCGAGCTCAGCATTGGTTGTTGGCACAGCACTTGGTTCAACCGGGTACAAATTGACACGGTTGCTCTCGTTAATTTGAAAAAATTGTTCAAATTCGGCTAATTTTTGATTATTCATGCTGCACTCCACACATCTTTCCTTAATACTAGCGTTCGAAGCTGCAAATTGCTAGTAATCAAATAAGCAAAAAAAGGGCAAACTCATTGTTTGCCCTTCATTTTTTAAAGATTACCCTCTTGGGTTTTGACATGTTCTTGTTGGTGATGGTGTGCTATTTCATCAGCAAGCTCTTGTCTTGAGCGTTTTTCAGTTAACTTACGTGCCGTTAACCAATAAAAGAACAGAGGTACAAAGAATACAGCTAAGAATGTGGCTGCCATCATACCGCCCATAACACCTGTACCAACACTATGACGGGCACCAGCGCCTGCACCAGAGCTAAGTACTAAAGGTACAACGCCTAAAATGAAAGCAAGTGAAGTCATGATGATTGGTCTAAAACGTAAACGTGCAGCCTCAAGTGCAGCAGTACTAGCGCTCCAGCCTTGTTGATGTTTCATTAAGGCGTATTCAACGATAAGAATCGCGTTTTTACTGGCAAGACCGAGTAGGGTGACAAGGCCAATTTGGAAATACACATCGTTTGTCATGCCAACCACCCAAACGGCTATTAGTGCACCAAAGGTACCAAATGGCAGGGCAAGCATTACAGACAGTGGTAATGACCAACGCTCGTAAAGGGCTGCTAAAATCAAAAACACCATGATCACTGCAAGTCCTAAGGCAATCCCTGTGGTACCCGAACTGCGTTTTTCTTGGAATGCAGAGCCCGTCCATTCGTAGGTCATATTTGGCGGTAAGACAGCTTCTGCAATACGTTCAACTTCAGCGATAGCTTGACCGGAACTGAAACCAGGTGCTGCATTACCCATTAGTTTAACTGCTGGTAAGTTGTTATAACGATTTAAGTTTTCAGGGCCACGGCTATACTCGATAGTGGTAAAGGCTGAAAGCGGCACCATAGTACCTTGGTTGTTTTTAACATAGATACGGCCAATGTCATCAGGTTTCATTCTAAATTCAGCATCTGCAGACATTAGGACTTGCCATGCGCGGCCAAATTTATTGAAGTCGTTGACGTAATAAGTACCTAAGTTACCTGCAAGGGCGGTGAACGCATCATCAATTTCTACACCCATGGCACGCGCTTGTTCTCGGTCAACATCAACACGAAGTTGCGGTGCATCAGGGCGCCAAAGAGTTTGCAGGCCGCTGATGATTGGGCTCTTTTGCGCTTCTGCTGTCATTAACTGCATCGCTTGTTGAAGTTTGTCTGGGTCACTATCACCTTTGTTTTGAATGTAAAATTCAAAACCACCAGTGTTACCTAAACCAAAGATAGCAGGTGGATTAAAGGCAAGTACGAGTGCTTCTTTAATACCCGCCGTTTTCATGAATAGCTCTTGCACAAGTGCTTTGGTATCAACTTCGCGTTCATCCCAATGCTTTTGTGTCACGAATAAAGTCGCAGCACTATTTTTGTAACCACCGCCGATAAAATCAAAGCCTGTAAACGCAACGACGTTTTCGTTAGCTGGGTTTGATTGTACTGCTTTTACAACTTGTTGCGTTACTTCCTCGGTACGCTCAAGTGATGAACCGTCAGGTAAAAAGATTGCAGAGATGTAATAACCTTGGTCTTCATCGGGTACAAGCGAGCCTGGGGTGTTTTGCCAAAGGCCAATCGTTGCAGCAATCATACCCGTCATTAAGATTACACCTAAAAGACCGCGGCGCACCATAAAACCAACAGCCCCCACATAACGGCCAGTTATCTTGGTAAACATAGCGTTAAACCATAAGAAGAAGCGGGCTGTTTGCTTGTGTTCTTGTTTTAAAATAAGTACACAAAGAGCAGGCGTCATCGTTAGGGCGACCACGCCCGATAAACTCACAGCAATCGAAATAGTAATAGCGAACTGACGGAATAACTCACCTGTTAAGCCACCTAAAAACGCAATTGGCACAAACACAGAACACAGAACCAGAACGATAGCTACAACAGGGCCACTTACTTCACTCATAGCTTTGACAGCTGCGTCTCTGGCACCGAGTCCTTCTTCATGCATAATACGTTCAACGTTTTCAAGTACCACGATGGCATCATCAACAACAATACCAATCGACAACACCATGCCGAATAAGGTGAGTGAGTTAATTGAATATCCCAGCATATACATGCCGGCAAACGTGCCAAGTAGCGATACTGGCACTGCAAGGGTAGGTATTAGGGTAGCGCGCCAGTTTTGTAAGAATAAATACACCACTAAGAATACCAATACCATGGCTTCAAGTAGTGTTTTTACTACTTCACGAATTGATACTTCAACAAAACGGGTTGTGTCGTACGAAGTTAAATGTGCAAGTCCAGTAGGGAATTGGCTTTTCATTTCTTCGATAACACTATTTACTTCTTCAGCTACATCAAGAGCATTGGCACCCGGTTGCAAGAAGATACCTAATAGTACTGCTTCTTTACCGTTAATTGTCCCTTTGAAGTTATAATCTTTCGAACCTAGCTCAACGCGTGCTACGTCTTTTAAGCGTAAGCTACTGCCATCGGTATTTGAACGAATAATGATATTTTCAAACTGTTCAGGCTCAGACAAACGACCTTGTGCAGTCACACTGTAAACGAGCTCTTGTGGAGATTGAGTAGTTGGTGTCGCACCAATTTTACCTGCAGCATATTGCGAGTTTTGTACTCGGATTGCCCCTGCTATTTCTTCAACAGTAACCCCTAGCTGGCTCATTACATCAGGGCGTAGCCAAATACGCATCGCGTAATCTTTAGCACCAAAAATTTGCACACTGGTGGTGCCCGGAATACGTTTAACACGGTCAAGCACGTTCATGGTGACATAGTTTGAAGTCCATAAACTCGAGCGTGTACCGTCAGGAGAGTAAAAGGCATGCACTTGTAAAAAGCTAGAAGAGCCTTTTTGGACAACTACACCTTGGCGACGAGTTTCTTCAGGTAAACGCGCTTCAACCTGCTTTACACGGTTATTCACGTTTACAGCTGCTTGGTCCACATCAGTACCAATTTCGAAGGTTACTTCGATGGTGGTCGAGCCTGCACTGGTTGAAGTCGATGACATGTACATCATACCTTCAACACCAGTAATGGCATTTTCTATCGGTGTGGCAACCGTTTGCTCAAGTACACTGGCGGATGCACCCGGATAGGCTGCGGTCACTTGTACAACCGGAGGCGCAATTTCAGGATATTGCGCTACAGGTAAACTGCGCATCGCAGCAAGGCCCGCAAGCACAATAACAATAGATATAACAAACGCAAAAATGGGTCTGTCTATAAAGTAACGAGAAAACATAAGACTCCCTGTGCTTATTCTGCGTGGCTTGAGTTAGCGGCTGGCTTGCCAACATTTACTGGCATACCCGGGAAGAAAATACGCGCCATGCCATCAACAATAACTTGGTCGCCTTCTTTTAACCCACTGCGAATTAACCAAAAGTTTTGGTATTGCTCGTTTTCTGGTTTTTTGATCCATTCACCCACAGTGACAGGGGCAGGTAACGCGACATCCATACCTTGCTCGTTTTTACTTACAACATAAACGAACTTACCCGTGCCGTTATCGAGCACTGCACGTTGCGGAACGATGAAAGCGTTTTTACGTACTGCACCACTTAACTCAACGCGAACGAATTGGCCTGGGCGAAGTTGAAAATCTGGGTTAGGAATAATTGCCTGAAACTCACTGGTACCTGTGTTTGGATTAATACGCACATCAGAGAAGTTAACTTCACCGGTTTGTCCGTATAAAGAGCCGTCTTGGAGTTTAATTTGTGTTTTCCAGTGACCTTGTTCAGGTAACGTCAGTGAGCCATTTTTAACATCTTGACGCATTTGCAGTTGTTCACGCTCAGATAAGCCAAAACGAATACGAATAGGGTCAAACTGAGTCATTTGAGTCAGTAGTAAATCTGGGCCAGAAACATAAGTTCCTTCCGAGACAAACTCACGTCCCATTACACCTGCGACAGGGGCTTTCACTTGCGCATATTCAAGATTAAGTTGGGCTTCTTTTAACGCAACCTTTGCAGCGGCTAAATCAGTTTTTGCAATATCATTAGCTGAACTAGCGTTATCGTAATCGCGTTGTGAAACAGATTTTTCGGCACGTAGTTTAGCTAATCGTTTAACGTCACGATCAGCTTGAACAAGCGCTGCTTTTGCACCATCAAGTGCAGCTTGCGCACGATCAACCGCAAGTTGGTAAGGTTCAAGATCAATAGTAAACAGAGATTGGCCTTGTTCGACACGCTGACCTTCTTCAAAGTTACGTGATTCAAGGATTCCGGTAACACGGGCTCGAACTTCAACTTCTTTTGAACCAGACAGCGTTGCTGGCAGCTCAATAGTAAAAGGTGCATCGTGTGTTTCCATAGTCATAGTAGCGACAGCTGCTGGGTGCATTTGACCCTGTTGCTGCTCTGGCGCTTCAGAACAACCTTGCAGTAGCAAGGGTGCAGACACAAGTAACAACGCAGATAATGATAATTTGGCAGGTGCGAAAGGCAGACGCATGTTTACTCCACAGTCCAATTGTTAAGTAGGTATGCATAGAAATAGTCAAACAAACACGAAAGACGAAATTATGCATATTCATTTGTCGTTTAGTTTATACCCAAAAAAGAAAAAGGTACACCCTGTAGTTTACTTTTTATTTAAAACCAAAAGATGACTTAATTTAGCCCATCACTAAGTCGCTTAATGTATTCAAACTAAAAACCGATTTAGGAGGTGGAAGTTAATAAAAAATATAGCCAAATAGTGAGTCGAGGTGGATGAAGTAGCATGATTTTTGAAACAGTAGAGCAAGCTTATGACGCTTAAAACAGAAAATTTTAATGAGTTTATAAAATCTTTGTTTACCAAGGGTACAAAAAATTAACAAATGGCTTGTAATTAAAATGAAATCTCGTACCCTAAAGCAATAAAAATATAATAAAGGTGAGTTAAGGATGACAGATCAAACTGGGGTTATCACCGCTTTTACTGAGATATCGAGCAAACTTAGGCGCTTTGTATCACGTATTGTCAGCCCTGATGATGTAGAAGATATTGTGCAAGAGACGTTTATAAAAAGTTATGAAGCTGATCTTAAACAAAATATCGAATATACTCACAGTTACATGCTGAAAACGGCTAAACATTTGGCACTAAATCACATTGCTAAATGGGACAATAAATACAAAGAATCGTTAGATGAACAACAACAGGTTGAGCATCACATGCGTTCAATGGCACTTGAAGATGAAGTGACCTCAAAAGAACGTTTTTTGTTTTTTTGCCGAGTGACTAACGAATTAAGCCCTCAAATTAAAAAATGTTTTATCTTAAAAAAAGTCTATGGCTTAAGCCAAAAGGAAATTGCAGCTAAAATGGAACTCAGCGAAAGTACTGTTGAAAAACATATAGCCAAAGGCTTATTACATGTTCACCGAGCAATGAAATCACACGACGTACAACCCCAGACATTTAACCCAACCACTGAGTTCACTGCAAAAGAGGTGAACAAATGAGTAATGTCCATCCATTTTCATCAAAAGAAATGATTCAAGAGCAGGCGAGTCAATGGATAAGTGCAATTGATCGCGGTTTATCTAAAGACGAAGTGAGACAATTGCACATGTGGGCTCATCAAAGCACAGCTCATCAAGAAGCATTGTTTGAACTTGCGACTTTATGGGATGAAATGAGCGTGCTCAATGAGTTAAGTAGTATGTTCCCTTATAAAGCACCGCAAAAACAACCTGCAGTGTTTGGTATGGCAACTGCTGCGAGCTTTTTAGTAGTGATGCTGCTTGGTTGTATTATGCTTATCTATTCAAGCTACTGGCAAAGTGAAGAAAACGACTATGCCAAATTTACCAAAATTTATCGCACTAAAGTCGGCGAGCAAGCTGAATTTGTTCTGCCAGACAGCACTATTGTGCAGCTCAATACCAATACTAAACTTGAAGTTGCTTACTCAGGCGATCGTCGTCAGTTGATCCTGAGCCGTGGTGAAGGGCGTTTTAATGTTGCTAAAGATCCTAGTCGTCCGTTTACCGTAATTGCTGGTGATAAATCTTTTACTGCACTTGGCACAGTATTTAATGTTCAGCGAAACTCTGCCTCAGACTTAGAGTTAGTTGTGACTGAGGGCAAAGTGATGATTACTGATCCGAGTACTCAGGTTGATGCCAGTGATTTTAATCGTTTAAAAGATGCTTCAGATAACAGCGCAGATATAAAAGCACTTAAAGCGAATGTGGTTGTATCAGGCGAGAAGGCACTAATAAAACAAAGTAAAACAGCGCCAATTAAGCAGTTATCTGTTGATGACGTCCAACGCGACTTGGCATGGCAACAAGAAATGTTAATTTTTAATGGTGAGTCTCTAGACGAAGCTCTGCAAGAGGTGAGTCGTTATACAGCCACGCGTTTTGAGCTAAATGACCCAGAACTTGCCTCTTTGAAAGTAGCTGGGGTGTTTAAAACAGGCGACATTAAAGGTTTGCTTGACTCATTACAGGCCAACTTAGGTGTAGAACATCAACGTTTAGGTGAACATCGTGTTAGCTTAACGATCGCTGCAAAAGGTTAGTTCTGCCTATGAGAATACGCAATTATAATGATGTTAATTATGCGCCACCTTCTCGTCACAAAAAATTAATTAAAAAAAAGTTAAATTTACATAGCGGATTTTTCTTCCTCACTTGTTTGTTTAAATTGCGCAGTAAGCAATTGCGGTTGTTACCTGCCTCTTTTGTTATTTATGGCCTCACTACAGGCCAAGTAGCAATAGCGGCTGAAAAACAAATGCTGCAATTTGACATCAAAGCGCAACGAGCTGATTTGGCGTTAATCGAATTTGCAAAGCAAACAGATCAAACAGTCATTTTTTCTTTCGAACTAGCGAAGCAATATCAAGCGCAATCTGTGTTTGGTTTTTACACCAAACTTGATGCACTCAATGCGATGCTCGAAGGCACTGAGCTCGATGCGGTTGTTGATCATCAAGGCTTGCTGAGTATAAAACTCAAACAAGTAGATAGGATAGATAATAACATGATCAAAGTATCAGGGGTCAGCGCTGCAGTCGTGCCATTACTGCTTGCCGCCAATACGCAAGCGTTAGCAGAAGATCAATCAGCAGAAAAAAACATCGAAAAAATTGCCGTTGTCGGTAGCCGTGTAGCAGGACGCTCGGTTGAAGATTTACCGGTTCCGGTTGATATTTTAAGTGCCGAAGCACTAGAGAATACAGGCCAAACAGAAGTAGGCCGTATGCTTCAGGCTATTGCACCGTCTTTTAACTTTTCAAGCTCGTCTATCAGTGATGGTACTGATGCACTTCGCCCTGCAACACTACGCGGTTTAGGGCCCGATCAAACCTTAGTTCTTATCAATGGCAAGCGCCGCCACCAAGCAAGCCTTATTCACATTAATACCTCTGTGGGTCGTGGTACGGCAGGGACTGACATGAATGCTATCCCTGCGGCTTCTATTAAACGCATTGAAGTATTACGTGATGGTGCTGCTGCGCAATATGGTTCAGATGCCATTGCAGGTGTTATTAATATCGTATTAAAAGACGCTGAAGAGGGCGGTAAAGCGGCCATCAACTACGGTGAGTATTCAGAAGGTGATGGTGAAACAGTAAATGTTGATTTCAATAAAGGTTTTGCACTAGGTGATGATGGGTATTTAAATACCACAATTAACTACCGTGATCGTGCGCCAACAAACCGTGCAGGTCTTCATGGCTCATGTCAATTTTACGGCTGTACTGAACTTGATGACGGGACGCTATTAGCAGGCGACCCGCGTGAGTTAACCGCACCTCGTGATACGTTTAGAATTGGTGATGCAGATTCACAGCAATTTGCTTTAACTATCAACACTGGCTATGAACTTGCTGGTGGTGAGTTATATGGTTTTATCACCTATTCAAATCGTGAAAATGAATCAGCTGCGTTTTTCCGTCACAACGCAAATGCCAATGGTAACCCTGTATTACAAGATGGTGATGCAACCATTCCTATGGGATTCTTACCGAAAATTAATACCGTTATTGATGACGTGTCTTACAATGTTGGCTTTAAAAAGTCGTTCGATAATGATTCAAGCATTGATTTATCGTACACCTATGGCGAAAACAGCATTGATTACACAACAAGTGACACTATCAATGGCTCATACGCTAACTACCTTCGTTATAACCAAGGTTTAAGCGCGGCAGAAATTCGTGCCACTATCCCCCGTTCAGCATATGCATATGGCCTTGAATTATCACTTCAAACACTTAACCTTGATTACACCAAAGACTACGATAATTTCTCATTAGCACTGGGTGCAGAGCTTCGTACTGATGAGTTCCGTATTCTTGAAGGTAGCGAATACGCATACCGTGATTACGACACTCTTGATGGTATGAGCATCTACTCAGGTTTAAATGGTGGGGTAGGTAGTGTTGATGCTGCAAGTGGTACGCAAGGTTTTGGTGGTTCAGATCCGGCATCATCTGTTGATGAGTCACGCGATGTGATCTCATTCTATATGGATGCAGAAACCTATGTTATTGATGATGTGATTATCTCAGGTGCGGTACGTTACGATAACTACAAAGGCTTTGGTGATACCGTAAACTTTAAGTTAGCGGGTAACTGGTCTGTGACTGAAGATGTGTCGTTACGTGGTGCACTAAGCACAGGTTTTAGAGCGCCTTCTATGCAACAGCTTTACTTTAATAACGTAAGTACACAGTTTGTTGTAGGTGATGATGGCAGCTTAGTGGCTGAGCAAGTAGGTACATTCAGAAACGACAGTACCTTAGCGCAATCAATTGGTATTCCTAAGTTAAAAGAAGAGAAATCACAAAACCGTAGTTTAGGTATTGTGTATAACGTAACCGACAATATCAATTTAACCATTGATTACTACTCGATTGATATCGACGACCGTATCGTTATCTCTAACCGTTTAGGTAAAGGTTTATCAGATACGCTAGATGCTGCACTTGTAAGTTCAGGCGCAGGTGCGGGTCAGTTCTTCTTAAATGGTGCCGATACTGAAACCGAAGGTGTTGATTTAGTTGCCACATGGAACACAGAAGGCCTTGGCGGTACGCTAGATTTCACCTTTGCTGCTAACTTCACTAAAACAGATGTAGTTGATTTATTCACGCCATCAGGCAGTGGTCTTGAGACTATTCCGGTAGAAGATGTGTTTTCTGCACAAGAAACGTCAATTATCGAAGAATGGCAACCAGAAGACCGCATTAACTTAAGTGCGCTTTACCGTTTAGAAGATTGGACTGTAAACCTATCTCTAAATCGTTACGGCGAATACACAGTTGAAGATGGTGGTCGTCAAACATACGGTGCTGAAATCTTAACTGATGTTAAAGTTAACTACTTCTTTAACGAAAACCTGTCATTTAACATTGGTGCAAATAACTTATTTGATGTTTACCCAGATAAGAACACTATTGGTAATTCACGCTCGGGTACGATTGTTGATGCAAGTGGCAACACCATTGTTTCAAGTCCGGGTGTCTTCACTTATTCACGTCGTTCTGCACCATTTGGTTTTAACGGTGCGTACTACTACGTAGGTGCAGAGTACAAGTTCTAAACTCCCTTTAGATTCCTTTATTATTTAACTTTGCAAAGGGCCGTTAGGCCCTTTTTTAGTTATAAAGATGTGCTTATAGATATAGGAACATCTTGATATTGTTTTATTTTATCAAGCAAAGTAACCAAGGTTTTGTGGCTGCTTTGCTCACTTGCTGTTACTTGCACATTGGTCATTTCAAACTGAGCGGCAAATAGCGCAAGGTTAGCGATTATTTGCTCTGGTGTTATAAGTCTATTTGCAAAATAAATACTGTCGTTTTCAGTGATAGTAAATTGCGCTTGTTTTTTGGGATTATCAAGACTTGGTTTTGCTAAAGGGCGATTGACTTCGATAGCGCGGTCTTTAACAAACGAGGTTGTTACGATAAAAAATATTAGCAAGATAAACACAATATCAAGCATAGGGGTCATATCTACATCAGCGTTTGCAGTGGTTTTTTTATGTTGTTTCACCATAATTAGGTCCTTGTTGTTTTTGACCAAGCCACAAAATTTACAATTAAGTGGATTAGCCATAGTCGTGCTAAGAACACGGATTATTTTTAAAATGCTGGGCGCCACAGCAGTTTTTAGGATCCTAAATTTAAAGTTAGCAGCTTTTAAAAATACTGTAGTTAAATAAATATTCTAAGTTTATTAAATGTTTGTAGCGTTTTTGTTGGTAAAAATATTTATTAACTTTGATGAAATCATTATGAAGTTAGTCAGGTCATCTGTGTTGGAACTAAGTTTAAAGGATGGATAAATGCTAAAAATTAAGTCTTTAGTTTGTGCCATGTGCCTTGTTTTACCAACAGCAAGTTTTGCTGAGCAACCAGTAAACGGGCAAGATTTTATTAATTTATTTGAGAAGCTTTCAGGTAAGCAGCCTGGTATTAGGAAAGGTCACGCCAAAGGTGTGTGCGCTGTCGGCACATTTACACCTAATCAAGCAGCAAAACAGTATTCAATCAGCCCTTTATTTAACGCACCGTCAAAAGCGAATATTCGCTTTTCTATGGGCGGTGGTAACCCTCATGCTGATGAAACATCACGCTCGCCGCGAGGAATGGGGGTGCAGTTTATGCTAGAAAATGGTGATGTACACAATATTGCAGGGCTAACTACGCCAGTGTTTGCTGGTAACAGCCCAGAAGCGTTTTTTGGTTTGCTAAGTACCTTATTACCTGACGAGAAAACAGGGAAAATCGATTTTGCGAAAGTGAAAGCATACAGAGAGCAAAACCCGAGTACGTTAGGGCTGTTTAATTGGCTACAAAGCCATAACCCGCCAGCGTCGTATGTGTCTTCGCGGTATTTTGGTGTGCATACCTTTTACATGGTTGATGAAAAGGGCGCTAAGCATGCCTTTAGATGGACTATGGTGCCAGAAGAGCCAGAACAGGTGCTAACAGAAGAGCAAATGAAAACCTTACCAAAATCATTTCTGGCTAAGCGACTTGAAGAGGAATTAGCGAAAGGCAAGGTTCATTATCGTTTTCAAGCTGAACTAGCCGAGCCCGGTGATGCGTTAACGGATCCTTCAGTTCGTTGGCCCGCTGATCGCAAAACAATTAATTTAGGAAAGCTCACCATAGAATCCACAGGTGAATCAGGTTGTGACCTCACTAATTATGACCCAAATCTATTGTCTAAAGGGTTTAAGCCAAGTGATGACAAAGTACTTAAATTACGCTCAACAGCT
Source organism: Pseudoalteromonas sp. HF66 (assembly GCF_011806445.1). NCBI lineage: Bacteria > Pseudomonadati > Pseudomonadota > Gammaproteobacteria > Alteromonadales > Pseudoalteromonadaceae > Pseudoalteromonas > Pseudoalteromonas sp. HF66. The sequence continues at coordinate 869 of NZ_JAATOU010000017.1, read as the reverse complement.
TATGCGATTTCATTTGCAAAGCGTTTAACGGGGCAATAAGTCTTAAGTGTATCTGTCAGGTTTGATTAAAAGGAATTAATAAACTTGACAGGTGTGTATGAGTTAATAGCAGACTGTCGGGTAAACTCGTTTTTGGACAAAAGCGCGTTATAGTATTCATTCGGTATCGCCCGCCTAAGCGGTGCAAATTGCTTGGCTAAAATTAGCGAGGAACGAGCGCAAGCCAAGCTGTTTGCATTCGTTCTTGAGGCGTTTGTTAGGCATTATTCTCCAACCGGAGGCTCCCAAAGCTCTACCTTATTTCCCTCAGGGTCTATTACCCAACCGAATTTGCCAAATTCTGATTCGTCGGTTTCATCCAGAACATTACAACCTTCGTCGCGAAGTGCGGTTAATAGCTTACTTAAGTTGGCAACTCGATAATTAACCATAAAAGATGAGTTGCTGGGCTTAAAGTTTTCGCCGTTTCCAATCATCCAAGCTGTCGTTCCAGCGTAGGGCTTTCCTTCGCCGTCAACCCACTTAAAGGATGTTCCTCCCCAAACCTGAACATCTATACCAAGATGTTTTTTGTACCAAGTTTGGAGCATCTCTGGGTTTTTGGCTTTTATAAAAATACCACCGATTCCTGTTACTCTCGTCATGTTATCACTCTCAGTTTTAATCCTATTGTTCGTCAATTCTTCCGCATTTGAAAAAGCCGAAATCACGAATATTGAAATCACACAAAGCAATATTTTGTTCTTCATTAAATCCATCTCCAGAAAGTTGCGGACTATTCATTGACTGCCTAACGCCCTAATAATGGGCTAAAAATAGTTTGCTAAAATGTTGAGGAACGAAAACAGTAAACTGTTTTTAGTCCTGAT